>JBJKQC010000141.1:0-2801 GCA_046705745.1 Dehalococcoidia bacterium | reverse complement strand
CCTGACCCCTGAAGAGCGCGCAATGGCCGAGGAGGAGGCTAAGGCATACTTTGAGCTCGCGCACGCCTATGTGGTGAGCGCCCTGCCGACGCCGGCCCTCCATGTGGTGATGGGGCTGCCCGGCACCGGGAAGTCCACCGTGGCCCAGGACCTGGCCGAACGTTGGGGACTGGCGGTGTATTCATCCGACGTCGAGCGCAAACGCCTGATGGGTATGGACCCATCCCAGCGGGCGGCGGCGAGGCCGGGCAAGGGCATCTACCGTTCTCAAGTCGGACGGCGGACTTACGCCAGGCTGATGGACCTGGCCGCGGCGGAGCTGAAGGCGAGAAGGTCAGTCGTCCTGGACGCCACGTTCACCGATCCCAAGTACCGGGAGCAGGCTGCTGAATTGGCCCGAAGCTTAGGCGCCGACCTTTGGCTCATCGAATGCACGCTGGTCGAAGAGGAGGTGCGCCGGCGTATCGGCGAGCGGATTGCGGCGGGGGCTGGCCCGTCGGACGCTAGCTTTGAGATCTACGAGTTACAACGACGTGCTTGGACGCCGGTGGAGGGCGCTTTGAGCGAAAAGCACTTTCGGTTGGACACGGGCGCTGCGCCAAAGGAGGTCATGCAGCGCCTCGTGTCCGCACTCTTCCGACGGGCGGTGAGGGCTACTAGCCCGTCAGCTTGATTGTGAACTGCCGCCGGAGCACCTCTGAGAGACTTCCCTACTCCGTCCTTCCGCGAAGTCGGAGGGACTCCAGTCGAAATGAGTTGACGAGATACTACATCTCTACATCCTGAGCAAGGAGTTCACGCGAACGCTCTTCGCTTTGAAAAAGTCCTGCGCGTACCGGATGGCTTCCTCGGCATCGTAGTACTTGCAGCTAAACACATCCAGGTATACCGCGTTCGACTCCTCGGCGAAGTGGGCCGACACGAGAGAGGTCTGGATGAGCTGCACCATGGAGTAGCCGTAGACTTCCGGGTTGTTTCCGAACCGGACGATCTGTGTCGGGCCATACATTTCAACACCGAGCATATTGCACAAGACGTGCGTGAACCGCTCGATGTCGTCCTTGCTCCGGATCAGGTCTGGGTCGCAATCGTAAAGGTCGATTTGGGTTGACAGGCCCCATGCCTTTTTGTTGTCAAACTCGTCCTTGCGAACGACAGGGAACGTGGTGATCATTCGATCTCCGCTCATCGAGATGAATTACCGCTTCGTAGTCGAGGGAAGGGCTTCTTAGGAACACCCGGGGAAGCTTCTTGCGCCGTTGGCCAGACGTCGTCGCTCCGAATGGCAATAATAGTGTAGGGAAGGAACGTAGACTACGACAACAGGCTAAGGGCCCCATTTCGGGCACCACTGACACATTGGCCCCTGTCAGGGGATGCATGAGATGCCCTCGTTTACCCTGCTTCGCTGTGGTGCTCTTCTCACTGCCTTTCCCGCCGGGCGCGCGCGGCCATGGCGTGGTCGATGCCGCGTGCCCACTCCCGCTTCAACGGGTCCGAGACCTTCACACGCAGCGGCGTCCCAATGGCGTCCACCTCGAAAACGATCTCGTCGCCGTCCTGGATGGAGCCCAGTCCCTGGTGGTTAGTTCCGGTGCTGATGATGTCGCCAGCATGGAGCGGCATGATGCGCGTGACGAATTCCACGCACTCTGGGATCTTATGCGCCATGTCGTCGGTACTGAAGGCTTGCCGAGGCTCGCCGCTGTTGGTGATGCGCAGGGATACCTTGTGCGGGTCCGGGACTTCATCCTTGGTGACGATGAATGGACCAATGGGGCCGAAGGTGGACCAAGACTTCTGCTGGAAGAAGCTGGTCCGTCCTTCCGGGCTGAAGCCGCGGGCCGAAACATCAATGAATCCCGTATATCCGAAGATATACTCATAGGCGTCGGCCTGCTTCACGTGGTTCGCGTCCTTGCCCATAACCACGGCTAATTCGGCCTCGTGATGGAAAATGGTGGCGTTACATTCCGGGTCCAGGACGATGGTGCCGCCGTCGCCGATCACGGAGTCGGAAGACTTGATGAAGGCGTCGATGTCCGGCATGGGCCGCGCGCCATTCTCTAAATAGTTCACCGCCATGCAAACTATGTTCTCCGGCCTGGGCAAGGGTGGGCGTATCTGCACGCTGGTGATGGGCACGCCCTGGGAGACCTTGGCCAGGTTCTCAAAGGCCCTCTGCACCTTCTCGAAGTTCTTGATGACAAGCGTGATAAGGTCTTGCGGCGAGTGGGCGTGAACGCCTCCCAGCGCTTCGCTCACGTCCACGATGTGGTCGCCCTTGACCACGCCAAGCGTCCAGTCATTGAAAAAGCCCAGCTTCATGGTCGCCTCCTGAAACCCGTACTCAGTGGCTATTCACGCACCACGCTCGAGGGGAGCAGGCTAGGGTGAAGTCTGCGACGCGCGCCAACTTCGTTCGCTCGGGCGCCAATATGACGTTCCGGCGACGTTCGACAAACTCTAGCAGGTCCGTTCCGGCACGATGGGCCGGACGGTAATGCTCTCTTCCCGTTTGGGGCCGGTGGAGATGAGGTCTATGGAACAACCGACGACCTCCTCAATGCGTCGCACGTAGGCCAACGCCTCGGGTGCCAGGTCTTCCAGATTCCTCACACCGGCGGTGGGAGTACTCCACCCTGGTAGTTCCTCCAGAACTGGCGTGCATCGTTCTAGTACGCTCGCCCGGCTGGGGAAGTTCCCGTACCGTTTGCCGTCCGCTTCATAGGCGACACAGATTTTCACGGTGGGCATCCCGTCCAGCACGTCTAAGCGTGTGAGGACGCTAGAGGTATACC
>JBJKQC010000140.1:0-12819 GCA_046705745.1 Dehalococcoidia bacterium | reverse complement strand
ACTTCAACTCGTTCACATGCGACACGATGGGGATCATGATCTCGGGGTAGATTGTCAGGCCTTCCTCGGTGAGTCGGCAAGCGGCGGTAATAATGGCCCGGACCTGCATTTCATAGATCTCCGGCATCGTCAAGCCGACTCGGCAGCCTCGGTGACCCAGCATGGGATTGGACTCCCGGAGAGATTCGACGAGGTCCAACGTTCGTTGCTTGTCCTGCAACTGTTCTTTGAGCCCCGGCAAGTCCCCCATGGAATACACCCTGGTCGCGCCCGCCGACACTGCTGTCCCGTCAGCCTGCACGGCCGCAGTTAACTGCTCGAGCCGCGCGATATCGGTGACGAGGACATCGTAGTGAGGGAGAAATTCGTGCAAGGGCGCGTCCAGCAGCCGGATGACGACCGGGAGAGACTCCATTACTTTCAGGATCCCATAGAAGTCCTCTGTCTGGAACTCTTCGAGCTTCGCTAGCTCCGCGTGGAACTCCTTTACGGACGCTGAAGCTTCCACCGCCTTCTGTGCAGCATCCAGCTTTTTGCCCAGCGCCCCCCGTTCAGAGGCAGGAGCGTTGGCGACCGCCTTCTGTAGGCCGTCCACCTCGCCAATGAGGCGTGATGCCTCGGGCCCCACAGCCAATAGCCGCTGAATGTGCGGCAAACGTTCCTCAGCGAAAAACATGTGCTCGGTCCGGCACAGACCAACCCCTTCGGCCCCATTCTGCCTCGCTCGCCGGGCGTCCTCGGGCGTGTCGGCATTGGCCCACACCTCTAGCCGTCGCTTCTGGTCCGCCCAGCTTAATAGCGTGTTCAGCTCCGACAGCTCGGCGGCCTGGGGCTCTACGGTGGATATGGCGCCAATGAAGACCTCGCCGGTGCTTCCATCGATGCTAATGAGGTCCCCTTCCTTGATGGTGATCCCCCTGGCCGTGGCTGTCCGCTTGTCCATGTTGAAGTGCAGCTCTTCACAGCCGACAACGCAAGGCTTGCCGAGTCCGCGTGTCACCACAGCCGCATGGCTGGTCATGCCTCCCCGGCTGGTGAGGACCCCTTGCGCCTTGATGACCCCGTGGACGTCGTCTGGGCTCGTCTCTGGCCGGAGCAGCAGTACCTTGCTGCCCGCGTCTGCTTCCGCGACTGCTTTGTCGGGGTCCATGATGGCTATCCCGGATGCGGCCCCCGGCGAGCCGCCGACCCCTACGGCCAGCAGCTTTCCTTCTTCGACCGCCTTTTGCTTAGCCTCTTCGTCGAAGCGAGGCATCATCACCTGAATGACCTCAGAAGGGCCTATGCGGCCAATGGCTTGGTCCTGGCTCAGCACTCCTTCCTTCACCAAGTCCACGGCGATGCGCACCGCCGCGGACGCCGTCCGCTTGGCCGTCCTGGTCTGCAGTATGTAGAGCTTGCCCCGCTCCACCGTGAACTCGATGTCCTGCACATCCCGGTAGTGCTCTTCCAGACGGCGGGCTGTCTGCTCTATCTGCTCATAGACTTCCGGCCACCCGTTGCGCAGCGCGGCGATACGCTGAGGTGTTCGGACACCCGCGACCACGTCCTCACCCTGCGCATTGGCTAGGAACTCGCCATAGAGCATCTTCTCGCCGGTCGCGGGGCTTCGGGAAAACAAGACGCCAGTCCCACTGTCAGGGCCAAGGTTCCCAAAGACCATGGCCATAATGACGCATCCGGTACCCATATCGTGAGAAATCCCCTGGAACTCTCGATATGTAATAGCCCGCGGGTTGTTCCAGGAATCGAATACCGCCTGGACTGCCTGGCGCAGCAACACCCATGGGTCGGAGGCCAGCGGTTGTCCGGTGGCCTCCTTCACCAAGCCCTTGAACTGCTGAATAAGCCCTCGCAGCGCCGCAGGGTCGAGCTGGTAGTCGAACTCCAGTCCCGCGGACTTCTTGGCCTTGTCCAACAAGGACTCGAATCGCTCCTTCTCGATGCCAAGCACCACATTGCCGAATCCCTGAATTAAACGCCGGTATGCGTCCATGGCTGGACGCTCGTCCTTCATCATCTTGGCCAGGCCACCGACGGTGGTGTCCGTGACGCCCATGTTCAGAATGGTGTCCATCATGCCGGGCATGGAGACGGCTGCACCGGACCGCACCGACACGACGAGCGGATTCTCGGGATCGCCGAACCGCCGCCCCGCCTCTTGTTCCAAGGCGTGCAAGTTGTCGACGATTGAGTCCCACAGCCCTTCGGGGAACTGCCGTCCCAGCTTGTAATACTCGAGACAGGCTTCGGTGGTAATCACAAACCCCGGCGGCACGGGGATGCCAATACGCGCCATCTCGCTGGCATGGGCCCCCTTAGAACCCAGCAACTCCACCATCTGCGCGCTGCCTTCGGCAAGACGGTAGACCATCTTCCGCGCTGTCTTCGTTGCCATACCTCACCCCCCACAGGTTGGCGCCGGACCGGGACACTGGGAGCTTGTCCGGGAAGACGGATGAGTCCCACGCCCCTTGAGATTTTCACATTCTGGAGGCCGGCGGGCACCAGGGCTGGCATCATAGCACAGGGCCTTTTTCCAGTCTACCGAGCCATTAAGCCCATAACAGACTGACGAAAAAGGGCTTGTTCAGCCCTCCATTACGGGCGGGTTCTGATGGTCATCCATGCTGGTTTCCGCTGGCTTCCTTGGCATGCCCGCCACCAGCGCGTACGGCCCCCGGTATTGGTCAGGGAGCAACATGGCGATCCTCGCCATCACCTCCTCGGTCAACGAATGCAGAATGCCTCGGTCAAGCCTCCCTTCAATTGACGGAAGGCTGAACGGTTGGCCGATGACGACCTTGAGGCGTTGAAAGTGAAACGCAATTCGGACCATTCCCTTGATGTGCTCGGTGCCAGTAATCGCAACAGGGAGGATGGGCACGCCGGCGCGAAGTGCGAGGTAGGTGAGGCCGTCATTTCCTTCAGAAAGACGACCCGGACTTCTAGTGCCTTGCGGAAAGATAAGCAGCGCCCTGTCATGGGCAAGGGCGTCCTGAGCCCATTTGAGTGCGTCCACGTCCCGGCGGTCGCGGTCTACCGGGTACACGTGGACACCCCGCAAGAAAAATGCGGCGATGGGGTTTCGGAAAAGCCCACGTTTGGCCATGAACCAGACAGGGCGAGGGATCGCGTAAACAATCACAGGTGGGTCGGCGTAGCTTTGATGATTCGCAGCGATGATCACCGGGCCATACGGAGGCACGTTCTCTTGCCCCACCACCTCTATCCGTCCGAAGGTCGGGATGAAGATCTTCGCGAGCAGCCTGCCAAGGCGGTACCACAAGTCGAGGTGGCGTCGATGCATATGCCTAACGTGCGCCGACTATTCGCGTAATCCGGTCCACCACGTCATCCGGCGAAAGCCCTTCGGTCTTGACGTGCACCGCATCCGCGGCGGCCATGAGTGGACTGTCGGTCCGTTCGGTGTCGAGCTGGTCGCGCAGGTCCAGGTTCGCTCGCACAGCGGCCATGGTCGTCTTCTCCCCGCGCGCCTTCAACTCCTCGAGCCGCCGTCGCGCTCGTTCGTTCGGCGTCGCGTCGAGGAAGACCTTGGCCGCCGTCGGCACGACCTTCGTCCCAATGTCGCGTCCCACCATCACGATCCGCCCCTCTGCCGCCATCCGTTGCTGCTGGACCACCATCGCCTTGCGCACCTCCGTCACTCGCGCCACGAGCGACACCGCATCTTCCACCCGTGATGAGCGCAAGTCGGCTGTCACGTCCTCTCCATCCACCAGAATGCGCTCTTCAGCGTCTGCTGTCGAAGGGACGATCTCGATTTGAAGTGCGTGCGCCAAGCTCCCGAGCGCCATTGGATCATCCAAGGCCACGCCCCGTCGTAGGGCCATCAGTGTGGCCGCACGATACATGAGACCCGTGTCGAGAAAACGGTAGCCGAGCCGTTTGGCCAAGGCCCTGCCGACGGTCGTCTTGCCGGAGGCCACCGGGCCATCGATGGCGATAACATTGGACTGCATGAGCAAAGAGTCTTCCAAGTAAGACCGCGCCGCATCTTCCTCGCGCGCGCCCTGTCCGTCAAGTTCCGTCAAGTTCCGTCCTTATCTCGGTTGAACCGACTCTACTGATCCGCTGGTTTACCACTACAGATTGGCTGAATTTTGACCAAAATACTAACAAATGGTAGAATAATTAAGGCAATTTGTGCCGCTCACACCCATTCGGCAGAGCCGGTCATCGCACCGCGCCGACCCATAATAGCGTTATCGCCCTCCGTGGCATGGAGAATCATCGGATGCTCGATCAGAAGCAAGCGCAGTACACCGCGCGGGACATACAGGTGCTCGAGGGGCTGGAAGCCGTCCGGCGACGGCCCGGCATGTACATTGGCAGCACCGACCAGCGTGGCCTCCATCATCTAGTTTACGAGATCGTAGACAACGCCATCGACGAAGCAATGGCTGGTTACTGTGACCATGTCACCATAAACATGCACGCTGACGGGTCCGTCAGCGTAGCGGACAACGGCCGCGGTATTCCCGTTGACCTGCACGCCACCACCGGGCGCCCGGCCCTTGAGACCATCATGACTACCCTCCATGCCGGCGGCAAGTTTGGCGGCGGGGCGTACAAAGTATCCGGTGGTCTGCACGGTGTCGGCTCCTCTGTCGTTAACGCTCTGTCTGAGCACATGCGGGTCGAAGTCCGGCGGGATGGCAAGCGCTTCTACCAAGAATATGTCCGCGGTGTGCCCGCCACGGATGTCGTGGACACGGGTCCCATCGGCGCCGCCGAGAGCACCGGGACGACCGTCACGTTTCTGGCTGATTCCAAGATCTTTGGCCCTCTCAACTATGACCATGACACCCTGTTGACGCGCTTCCGTGAGATGGCCTACCTCAACAAGGGGGTTTGGATATCGTTTCTTTCCGAAGCCAAGCCCGAGTTGGACAAGACTTTCTACTTCGAGGGCGGGATCGCCAGCTTCGTCCGCCAGCTCAACCACAACCGGGAAGTGCTACAGGACGAGCCATTTTACATGGAGCAGCAAACAGAGACTGCGCTTGTGGAAGTGGCCCTCCAGTACAACTCCGGCTTCTACGAGACGACCCTGTCCTTCGCCAACTGCATCAACACCGTGGATGGCGGTACCCATCTCGTCGGCTTCCGTGCTGGGCTCACGCGGGCCATCAACAACTATGCCCGGAAGAACAAGCTGGTCAAAGACGACGCCTCCAACTTCTCCGGTGAGGACATCCGAGAGGGCCTCACTGCCATTGTCAGCGTCCGCTTAGAGGAGCCGCAGTTTGAAGGCCAGACCAAGGGAAAGCTCGGCAATGCCGACACCAAAGCCGCCGTCGAGCAGGCCCTGGTCCAGCACCTAGAGTTTTACCTGGAGGAGCATCCCCACGAGGCCCGGCGCATCATCGAAAAGTGCATGACATCCCAGCGCGCCCGGGAAGCGGCCCGGAAAGCGCGGGACCTCGTCATCCGCAAGAACGCCATGGAAGGTGGCTCCCTGCCCGGCAAGCTGGCCGACTGTTCCGAGCGCAATCCCGAGCTCTCGGAGCTCTACGTCGTCGAGGGTGAATCGGCCGGCGGCTCAGCGAAGATGGGGCGAGACCGCCGCACGCAGGCCATCCTTCCGCTTAAGGGCAAGATCCTTAACGTGGAAAAGGCCCGTCCGGACCGTATGCTCGCGCATGAGGAAATACGTGCGCTCATCACGGCCATCGGCGCTGGTCTAGGCGACGAGTTCAACCTGGCCAAGCTTCGCTATCACAAAGTCGTCATCATGACGGACGCGGATGTAGACGGGGCCCATATCCGGACCTTGCTGCTCACCTTCTTCTTCCGCAACATGCGCCCGCTCATTGACAACGGCTATCTCTACATCGCCCAGCCGCCACTCTATCGCACAGCGCGTGGCAGGAGCATCGAGTACCAGTACGCGGATGTCGACAAGGACCGCTGGCTTGCCCAACAGCTCTACGGCCGCATGAAGGTCTCCACAGACGACGGAGGGCCCGCCCTGTCTGGCGCCAAGCTGCAAGGCCTCGTCGCCCAGTTGCGGGAGTTCCAGTCGTGGACCGGCTCGCTCTCCAGCCTCGGTCTCGTCCCTGAGCTGGTCGGCACGCTGCTCCATGGTGTTCAAGAGGGCCGCTACCGGCTGGCCTTTGACGGCCCCGAGACCCTCCATGCAGTCGAGGCGTGGTTCCAGGAGCAAGGCTACGACTGTCAGGCTGTCATCGACGAAGAAAAGGACCTTTACGAGCTGCAAGTCCCAGGCCAGGGCACCATCAACGTGAAGCGCGTGCTGTTGTCCGCCGCCTCTCACCGCGCCTACCAGGTCTTCCCCACGATATCCGAGTGGGTAAATGGCCGGAGCTTCGCCATCACCCGGCGGGACAACATCGTCGCATCGGACGTGCCCTGGTTTGAGCTGGCGACCGCCCTCGAGCGCTACTCGGACCGTAGCGGCATCAGTCTGCAACGCTACAAGGGTCTTGGTGAAATGAACCCGGACCAGCTCTGGGAGACCACCATGAACCCGGCTACCCGGACATTGCTGCAGGTGTCCGTCGACCAGGCCGCGGAGGCCGACGAAGTCTTCACCATGCTCATGGGCGACCTCGTCCAGCCCCGCAAGGAGTTCATCCAGGCTCATGCCCGCCAGGTCAAGAACCTGGATGTGTGAGAACGCAAACCCTCGATTCAAAGGGAAAAGGACGGTAGGTACCGTCCTTTTCCCTCGTTTTCCTTTGTCAACTTCCCTTTGACCTCCTCACTCTACCACCCGAACGTTCCCTTCGGCGTCGCCTTCTAGGATGGCGTGGAACCGGTACCCATCCTTCAACAAGCGCTCCCGCCCCCCCTGGTTCCGGTCCAAGATGCACGCCACTAACACTACCTCGTGCCCCTCGGCCTCGGCCGCATGAATCGCATGATAGAGCGAGGCTGCCGTGGAGCAGGCGTCGTCGACGATCGCAACCTTCGACTTCGGCAGCAACGGCCCTTCGATCATCCTGCCCATGCCGTGGTCCTTTGGTTCCTTCCGGACGATGAACCCGGAAATGGGCCTGCCGCCGTCCTGCCCGCTCAGCATAGCAATGGCCGTGACCATCGGGTCGGCGCCGAGTGTCGGCCCGCCCACCGCATCCGCGCCCGACGCGCGAATCACAGGCAGCAGGGTCCGCGCCACCAGATTCGCACCCTCCGGCGACAGCGTCAGCAGACGCCCGTCGAAGTAGTACTTGCTCGTGCCGCCTGCCGAGAGCTTGAATTCGCCGAAAAGGAGCGCGTAACGCGCCTTGGCCGCCTCCAATACCTGATCCGCTAGCGCCGTAGCCCTCTCAGTCATGCGTCACCCTCGTGAAACCCTTCTTCTTGTAGAGTTGGTGTTCGTGGATGTATCGCTCCACCGCATCGGGCACTAGGTACCGTATCGGCTCCCCACGTCTGGCCCGCCGCCGCAGCTCCGTGCCGCTGATCTCGATAAGCGGCATATGTACGAGCATCACACGCTCTGCGGCCGTTGGATCGATCGCCTCCAAGGCTCGCAAGTCCACATTGGTGTGCCCTGGGCGCAAAGCCACCACGATACGTGCCAGCTCCAGGATGCGCTCCGGCCTCTTCCAGCGATGCATACTGTGAAGCGTGTCGGCGCCCATGATGAACAGCATTTCGCCATCCGCCATTTCACCGGCACACAAATCCTCCAGCGTATCCACCGTGTATGTCTCACCCGGACGGTCTACCTCTATGGGAGACACGTGGAATCGCTCATTCCCCGCGATAGCAAGCTCTACCATGGCCAGCCGCTCGGCGGCACTCGTAATGGGCTCGTCCCGTTTCATCCATGGCAGCCCTGTTGGGATAAACCAGATGCCATCCAGACCCAGCCGCCACAGTACCTCTTGGGCCAGGATCAGGTGCCCCGTGTGAATGGGATCGAACGTCCCGCCCAGGAGGCCTCTGCGCATGCTTATTGCCACTCTAGCTCGTAGCCACCGATACGCACCGTGTCGCCCGGCTCTACGCCTTTCCGCTCCAGCTCGTCTATCACCCCAAGCCGCTCCAGTTCGTGGTGAAACTGCAAGCGCGCGCGCCAGTTATTCAGGTTAACCATGGGAATAAGACGCTCCGCCTGCCGGGAAGATACGATGTACACGCCCTCTTCCAGAGTCACGCGCACGCGCTCCACGGCTTTGGGCCGCTGGACCTCAATCACCGGAGGTTCCTCAACATCAGCTCCCTCCGGCTTCTCTGGCACCATCTGCAACAGACGGTCCAGCAACGCTCCGGCATTCTCGCCGGTCGCCGCCGAAATGGCCAATGGCTCCACGCCGGAGGCCTTCTTCACAGCTTTCCACAGCTGGGGCAACCGCTCCTTCACCTCCGGCAGATCCACCTTGTTGATAACCGGGATCAAAGGCTTCTCACGCAACCGCCCAGGGTAGTTGGCCAGTTCACGCTCGATGAGCGTGAACTCCCTAACCGGGTCCACGGCCGAGCCGTCCACAAGCAGCACGATAGCCTGCACCCGCTCGACGTGCCGGAGAAACTCCAATCCTAGGCCTTTACCCTCCGATGCTCCTTCCACAAGTCCCGGCACATCAAGCAGCACAACACTTCGCCCACGGTACTCAACAACTCCCAACACCGGCTCAACAGTAGTGAAGGGATAGTCTGCTATCTTCGGCCGGGCATTAGATACCACAGACAGCAGCGTCGACTTCCCAGCGTTCGGCGCACCCACTAGGGCCACGTCCGCCAGGAGCTTCACTTCCAGGAGGAGCGAACGCCGCTCACCCTCCGCACCGGCCTCCGCCAACATTGGCTCCTGGTTCGTCGGCGTCGCAAAGCGATGATTACCCCTTCCAGGCTCGCCGCCATGCACCGCCACGAACTCCGCTCCATCTGCCGTCAGGTCGGCGACCAGCCGACTCCCGCCGCTGGCACCCAACTCCCACACCACAGTACCGACCGGCACGCCCACAAACGTGTCTTCGCCGCGGGCCCCAGTCTGGTCACGCTTCCTCCCGCTTTCGCCGTCACTGGCCTTCACCATGCGGACTCCCGCCAAATGCCCAAGAGTGCGCAGATTGGCACGGGCCTGGAGGATGACGTTCCCACCGGCACCACCATCCCCGCCATCGGGACCACCCCACGGCTTTGCTCGCTCACGCAGGAAAGAGACCGCCCCATTCCCGCCACGGCCGCCTTGGACTGTTATTTCCTTGGTATCAAACATTCCTAAGTGTTTAAGCCTTGGTGTCTGTAGTAATAGTAATCCTGAGAATGGCCCTGCTGTTGAAGTCTGGTGTGAGTAATGAGCTATTTGGGAGGTCATCATGCTGCAATTGGGTGTTGATTCCAGTGTGGAAGGATGGATGGAAATGTTGGCGGGCTAAGGGTCGGGCGACACGGCAGGCTTGACGCTGAGCGATGCCGATAGTTGTTGAATGGCGTCGGTTAGCTGGTTGTCGGTCGCCATCCGCTTGGTCACCTGTTTTAGGGCGTAGAGCACCGTGGTGCGGTCTCGGTTTCCCAAGGCTTGCCCGATTTGCTCCGCGGGGAGATTGAATACCTTGTGGAGGATGAACATAGCCACTTGACGGGCGTTGGCTGCGGTCTTATCCCGTCGCCCGCTGACAAGCGCGGAGGACGGGATGTTGTAGTAGGAGGCTACGGCGGCGATGGCGGCCTTAGGCGATGGACCGTCTGCCTGGTGCGTGGCCGCTGCCCCTAGGGCATTGACTGCCAGATCTATAGTCACTTGACGCCTGGTGAAGTGGGCCAGCGCCGTGACGCGGTTGAGACAACCCTCCAGCTGACGGATGTTGGATGGTATTCGCTCGGCTATGAACTGAATGACCTCGGGCGGTACCGTGACAGGTGCGGTTAGTGCCCGCTGTTGGAGGATAGCAGTGCGCGTCTCGAGGTCGGGCGCTCCAATATCGGCCATGAGGCCCCATTCCAGGCGGGAGCGCAGTCGCTCCTCTAGCAGAGGCAGCGCTGACGGTGGCCGGTCGCACGTGATGACCACTTGCTGGCCGGAGTCCCTCAGCGCATTGAATGTGTGGAAGAATGCCTCTTGTGTTCCTTCCTTCCCGCTGATGAACTGTATATCGTCGAGAAGGAGAACATCCAGGGAGCGATATCGCTCTCTGAACTGGTCTGTGTGTCGCTCTCTGATGGCGGTGAGGTATTCGTTAGTAAACTGCTCCGTTGTGACGTATGCGGCGCGGAGGCCTCGCGTTGCCACTTGGTGGCCAATGGCGTGCAGTAAGTGGGTTTTGCCGAGCCCGACGCCGCTGTATAGGAACAGAGGATTATACGCCCCGCCAGGGGCGTCACTAACCGCCGTCGATGCGGCATACGCGAGTTGGTTTGATGGCCCGACGATGAAGTTCTTGAACGTGTAGCTGGGGTTCAGTTGAGGCGCGGGACCTATCTCGCCCGCCGCTGTCGCCTGCGCTGCGGTGGGCGGAAGGCCGGGCGCGGCTTGCGTAGCTAAGGAATCTGCTCCGCGTACTTGGTAGTAGACCGCTACGGAGTTCCGGGCGACCTTCGACACCGTGTCTTCAATCAGGCCATGCATGCGCTGTTCAAGCCAGGCGGCGGTAAACGTCGTGGGGACGGAGACCAGGAGCTTGTTGTCAGCAACCGACAGTCCGACCGTGTCGCGAAGCCACGTGTCGAAGCTAGGGCGCGGAAGCGCCAGTTGAAGGTGGCCAAGAGTTGCTTCCCAGAGGCGTTGTGCCGACGCATCGTTGGACATGCGAAGTCAAGCTCCGTTGGGTGACTAACCGATGACTGACGACGAAATCTCTAAGGTCGTGCAGGACCTAGGGAGGCGGGTCCCGGTTCGCGGGCCGCGTGGGTAGATAACAGGCGGCAACTTACCACGGGCGCTCCATGCTCCGGCAAGGGATAGATTGAGGTATTTTGGATGTCATCGCACCCTTGCATTTTTTGCCTAGGCACGGGAAGGTGGTGATAATGCCGATGCCAGCCTTCGCGAGTGCTATCATGCCCCCATGGAAGCTCCGCGCGTGGTATTCATGGGGACACCCGATTTCGCGTTGCCCATTGCCGATGTCGTTCTGCACCTCGGTTACCCCATAGTCGCTGTCTACACTGCCCCGGACCGGCCTGTGGGCAGAGGGATGAAGGTCCGCCCTACACCGGTGAAGGAATGGGCAACGTCTCATGGCCTCCCCGTATACACCCCGGCGAAGCTCTCCTTGGACGAAGAGCGTGAGCGTTTTCTGGATTTGGATGCGGATCTGGTGGTGCTGGCCGCTTACGGCCTTCTGCTTCCCAAGACTTTCCTGTTTGCGCCAGCTCACGGTGCCGTAAACGTTCACCCTTCCCTTTTGCCCAGGCATAGGGGGGCAGCGCCGGTTGCGGCCGCAATCCTAGCTGGCGACCGTGTGACGGGAACTTCCATCATGGTCATGGATCAAGGCCTTGACACAGGCCCGGTGCTTGCACGGCGTGAAGTGCCGTTGCAAGGAGACGAGCGCACTCCAGCACTCACGGATAGGTTGTTCCGGGTGGGCGCCGATCTGCTGACTGAGTGCCTGCCAGGTTATGTCCTAGGTCAGATTGCCCCGGAGCCTCAGCCGGATGAGGGCGTGTCCGTGACGAAGCGATTCACGCGGGCCGACGGGGAGTTTGATTGGAGTGCACCAGCGGCGGAGCTAGAGCGCCGGGTACGGGCGTTTGACCCTTGGCCTGGGACTTTCACGACCTGGAATGGAAGGCGTCTTGAGGTGGTGGAGGCGGCTGTAGCGCCCTCCGAACGGGGGCTTGAGGCGGGCACCGTGGTCCGCAGCGACGACGGAGCGGGCGTAGTGACGGGCGAAGGCCTGCTGCTGTTGCTGCAGGTCAAGCTGGAAGGACGGGTAGAGACTCCGATTCAGGACTTCCTGAGGGGCCACGGGGCATTCGTGGGTGCCCGCCTCCCGTCCTGACGCCTAGTAGGGCTGACTTGCCGGTGTATGGACCGGAGGAGCGAAGCACCTCCGGTCCCTGCGGGCGATGGCCGTGCGCACCGAGATGATTCGCCTCCCAGTCTATGCCTGCTCGCCTCTCTCTTCGGGGGCCTGTCCGCCTTCTGTCCCCTCGGCGGCTTCTTCCAACGCTTCCTCCACGGCGCCGGCACGGTGCACAATTCTTGCCACGGTGGCATCGGGGTCGGTGAGGAGGGTCACAGCAGGCGGTAACGAGAGGTTGCGGGCATGAATAGCGGCACCGGCCTCGGAGAGGACCGAGATATCGACCGTGATGGCGTGAGGGATGTCCGTAGGTAGGGCCTCGATGTCGACCGAGTGCATGTCTTCGTACAGCTGTGCCCCTTCTTCCCTGGCTGCTGGTGCCTCTCCTTCGAAGTGCAAGGGAACAGCGGCACGGATGCGCTCTGTCCGGGAGATCCTGATCAAGTCCACATGGAGTAGGAGTTCGGAGACCGGGTGCCGTTGGACGTGGTTGATCATGACGAAGTGCTCCTCGTCTCCGACCTTCACCGTCAGAGGCGAGGTGTACCCAATGTCCTGAATCGTTCGGACCAGCTCATGGGTGTCCGCTTGAAGGCTGAGGGATGCTGCCCCATGGCCGTAGACGTGGATGGGGGTGGTGCCTGCCCGACGGAGGGCCTTTACTTTCTTGCCCATCGCCGTGCGGGGCTCTGCAGTGATGGTGGCTTGGTCGGCCATGTCTCTCTCGCTCCTGAGGCCTGCGCGTACCCGGTCCTTGGGCGATATGGGCGATAGCGGTTGTGATGTTCTGGCCGCGGAAGGGTTAGCGCGAAACGCCGAAAGGGTATGATAGCAGATGGAGTGGAGGGCG
>JBJKQC010000139.1:0-7993 GCA_046705745.1 Dehalococcoidia bacterium | reverse complement strand
GCCTTGTCCTTGTCGATGACTGAGAGGTCCACTTTGACCCCGGCTCGGGCCGCTTTCAGAAAGGCCTACATCTCACCGGACAGTTCGTCCAGCTTCGTCCGCAGCCGACGCCAACGCTGATAGAGGGAAGCGTGTTCCAGCGCTGCGTAGGGGTCTGGCTCGATTATTTGCGCTTGATAGCTGGCTTCCTTGCTAGCCTTGGGCCACTCGCGCGGCGGCCGGGAGGCTGCAATTGCGGCGCCAGTTGCTGCTGCATTCGCATGGTGGCGCGCCACGGGCCGTCCCAACACGGAGGCGAGCAGCCCCGGAAAAGGGGCGCTCAGGGACATGCCACCGGTCAGGGCGATGATGCTTTCTTCTACATCCGCAGCCGGACCCAAACCACCGACCTCATCCAACAACTCAACGCATTCTCTTATGGCGTAAGCGATGTTTGTCAGTGTTGCCCGAGCGATCGCGCCCGGATCTATCCCTTCATGGGTGACGGGGGTTGGAAGGAGGATGCCGCCCAAGGACATTCCCGGCGAAGAAAGGTCAAGCGCACGTGGCCCCCAGATGGCGGTAGTGGTATCAGGCGCATGGGCGGCAAGGGCATGGAAACGCTCATGGGAGAGCCTGAGGAGGCGGCGGACTGCCTCCAGGGTGCCTCCCGTGTCTCCAGGATTGCCTTCCAATATCCAGACCCCTTTCGCCAGGTGGACTCCCGTCCACGCCCGGCACTCCTTATCGAACAGCGGCCTTTCCGTCACCCGTTGCACTGGGCCGCTCCAGCCCGCCGCTACCCCGGTATCGCCCGCCCGTATGACGCCCATACCGAGCATGGCGGCCTGGGCGTCCGGCCCCACCAGGTAGACCGGGGTTGAGGGGGCGAGACCGGTGGCCTCAGCGGCAGCGTGCGTCAAAGTACCAGCGGGGGCGCCGGTCGGGACTATTGGGGGCAGCAGGGAAGGATCGAAGCCAAGGGATTCGAGCAAATCCCTGGGTGGCCGGTGGGCCTTAGAGGCCAGGTCGAACATCCCTGATTCGGATAGCGACGGAGCGGTCTCCACAGCAACGCCGGTAAGCTCGTGGACGGCCCATGCACCGAGGCTAAGGACGGTGGCGATGCGTTGGGCCTGTCGCGGGCGATTCCTCTGCCACCACCGGAGCTTTGCCGGAGCGAAGAACATCGAAGGCAAGTGCCCCGTCTGCGCATAAATATCATCCCCGTAGAGCTCGTCCATCTCGGCGCCTTCGAACACGGCGCGGAGATCCCGGTTAGGTCCCACATATAGTGTCGCCCCATTGGAGTCCAAGAAGGCCGTACCGCCCCGTTGGGCTATCACGGCGACGGCGGCCACTCTTTCAGGATAGATGCCGGCGCCAGCAATTGCTTGTCGGACTACATCCAGCACTTGGACTCGCAGTGTTTTGGGCGAAAAGGCCTGCCACAGCTCGCCCACTCTCCGGCGAACAGCATAGGTCCTGGCCGCGCCCGGAGGCACAGACCAAGGACACTCCCGCGGCACTGCGTGGGCCCGCAGGCCGCTGCTGCCCAGGTCAACGACAATTACGTCGTGTTGGTCGGCCATGCACGCCCCTTAGCTGCTTCTCAGGCGTTGCCAAACGTCTGGATTGGCCAGGTGCTTGGGACGTTGCCCACACAAGAACTGTTGAATGTCCTCCGTCACCATCCGGGAATAGCGATCTACCGTTTCGTGAGTCGCGCCACCGATGTGCGGCGTGAGCACCACATTGTAGCCGGCCCTGGCGAGAGCCAGCAGGGGAGAGTCTGGTGGGAGCGGGTGAGAATCATGCACGTCCAACGCCGCGCCCCACAAACGGCCGCTTTCGAGCGCGTCCCTGAGCGCCCGTTGGTCAACAATACCGGGAGAGGTGACGTTGATGAGGCTGGCGCCTGGGAGCATGATCGACAGACATTCTTCATCGAGAAGGCCGGCCGTTTGCGGCACGTCCGGAACGTGGACGGAGACGAAGTCACTTTGTCGCAGCAGATCGTGCAGGCTTACCAACTGGGTACCGGAAGGGAGCGAGGCACCGATAGGCACGTAGGGGTCATGGGCTAACACACGCATGCCCATGCTTTGGGCGATTGTCGCTACGCGTTTACCGATTTCGCCGAGGCCGATAATACCCAGTGTGGCCCCCGCAATCTCACGGCCTTGAAAGCGCACATAGGGCTCCGTGGGCTCTTGCCATTCACCTGCGAGCAGATAGCGGAGTGCAGGCGGGATAAGGCGGGCCAGGTCCAGGACCATGGCCAGCACCAACTCTGCCACGGCTTGGGCATTGCGCCCAGGCGTATTGACTACGGCCACGCCTCGCTCGGTGGCAGCATCAAGGTCCACCTGGTTCAGCGCGGCCCGGCAGATTGCAGCGAAGCGAAGTGAAGAAGGCGTAGAAAAGACCTCTTCGAACAGAAAATCCGCTTCCACGACTAATCCTTGATACCCCTCTCGCGCTAGGCGTAGGCCCAGCTCCTCCGGATCGTACAGCGTCTGGGTCTTTGTCCAAGGCTCGTACGTTACGCGCCCGAGGCTCTCCAGCACGGCGAGGCCGTCCTGGGAGAATGGAGCCAGGATCAATGTGTCGAAGCTCACGGCAATGTGCTCCGTCGGAGGAATGGCGCTGAATTTCGGCGGGCGCGGTCAACTGCCTTTGCCGCCGCCTCGCCACTCCGTACGGCGCCTTCCATGGTCGAGGGCCAGCCAGTGGCTGTCCAGTCGCCTGCCAGGAAGAGATTTTCTATCGGCGTTACCGTAGGCAGGTGATACTGGTCCGTTCTTGGCAAGGGCCTGACTGTGGCGTGCTGCTCCTTCACGATCACGAACCGCTCGACCTTCGCCTCACGAGCGTGAGGAAATAGCCTTTGCAACTCTGAAATGAACTGCAGCCTGAGCTCTTCCTTGGTCTTAGGCCAGAATTCCCAAGCCCCACTCAGGGAAGCTGTGATGTATTGGCCGGGACCCGGTAACTCGGCGATGTGGGTCCGGTTGAAGACCCACTGCACGGGGCTATCGATGAAGGCCACGAAGTCGAGGTCGCAGATGGGACGGTCGTACCAGATGTGCAGGTTGACGATGGGCGACCAGGTGAGGGCGGCCGCTGGCGCGAAGGCAGGATGGTCTCGCCACGATTCCGGCAGCGCATCGAGTAGGGCTCCAGGCGGCAAGGCGCTGACGTACCGGTCCGCTCGGATGGTCTGTCCGCCGGCGATGGTCACGGCAGTAACCCGCTTATCGGTCACATTGAAGTGTTCGACCGAGTGGCCGATCAAGAACCTCACGCCGCGCTCAGCCAGTTTGCGTTGCACAGGTGCGCCCATCATTTCAGAGAGCCCTCCGCGCGCATAGCCTACGTCCGCGCCGTGTGTGTTCCGCAAGAGCGCTTCCTGGAAGACTATGAAGCCCATGCTAGCAGACACATCCTTGGATGCGTCGTTCAGTGCCGGGACAATGAACAAGTCCCAGAAATTAGCAATCGCTGTGTTGGATTGGCCGTTACGCGTCAGCCAATCGTGGAAGCTCTCCCGCTGCAGCTCTGGCCGATCGGGTCGGCGTTCGCGTCGAATGCGCAACAATGCTGGGACGGCACGCAACTTTTCATGCCACGTGAGATACGGGTAGCGCGCAAAGGAAGGCAGCAGATGAAGAGGAGCGGGTAGGGGCAGCGCCTCAAGCAGGCCGACGCGTCCGTCCGATGATCTGACCTCGATCCGCATCCGCTTCTGGCGAGAGGCGAGTGCGATAGTCCCTATATCGTGAAGGAACCGGATGTAGGCCGTGCAACAGCCCAGGAACACATGCTGGCCATTATCTATCTCACGCCCCGTCTCACGGTCGACGAATGAGTATGCGCGCCCGCCCAGATACGGCCTTCGCTCCACCAGCGTCACCGTGTAGTCGTGCTCTGCCAGCCGCCAGGCAGCGCTCATGCCTGCGAGGCCTCCGCCGAGGACAACAACGGACCCTGGCTGCGTTGGGGCGCCTAATTGCGCTGGGGAATGAAATTGGTCGCCCAAAGCTTGCACGTCAACTGGAGTTTTTCGCACGTGGGCAGGCTTATCCGCTCGGTGAAAACGTCGAATCCACGCGATTCGATGCGGTCTAGCAGCCGGCTGTAGAGTTGCCAAAGGCCCATGGCGCACGGCCGCGACCGGGGGTGCAGAAGCGGCAGCAAGCGCTCGCCGGACGCAAAGTAGCCGCGCGTCCGGTCCACCTGGAACCGCATTAGGGCATTAAAACTAGCGTCGACTACTCCTGCTCGTAGCTTCTCCTCCGAGTATCCAAACCGGCGGAGTTCTACCTGAGGGAGATAGACGCGGTCTCGGTCAATGTCCTCGCGCAGGTCGCGCAGGATGTTCGTGAGTTGCATGGCAAGGCCGAAGTCTACAGCGTAGCTCTTTGCTTCTTCGCCGTGGTAACCAAAGACATGAATGGAAATAAGCCCGACGGCCGAAGCAACGCGATAGCAGTAGGAGCGCAGGTCATCAAATGTCTCATAGCGGCGCGTTGCCACGTCCATCTCTACGCCGTCGAGAATGTGATGGAAGTACTGCTCGGGAATACCGTACATGCTCGAGGCATCGGCGAGGGCCATCAGGATGGGACCGTCTGGTTCACCTCGGAACGCTTTTCGTAACCGCTGTCGGAGGAGCGCCAGGGCTTGAGCCTTGTCTTGTGGAGGAGCATTGCCGTCGGCGATATCGTCGGCTTCCCTGCTAAAGGCGTAGGCTGCGTATACAGCCTGGCGTTGCTTCTTGGGCAGCGTGAGGAAGGCGTAGTAAAAGTTGCGGGCCTCTCGCCTGGTAATAGTCCCGCAGTGACTATATGCAGCTTTGATGTCAGAATAGCCTAACTGGTTAGTCATGGACGCCTCAGCAGGGCCAGGCGAACCGCGGTGTTCAGCGTAAGCAGCAGTTTCTGCCGGCCCGTCACGACGGGGCGCTTGCTGAGCACGTCATAGCGTTGCTCCCGTATGGCGTCCAGCACTTTCACGCCGCCTTTGGTGAACAAGGCCACGTCTAGGCGGAGGCGCCCTTCCAATCGCCCGCATAGGGGCATCCCTCGCTCGAACAGGTCTTGTGCTCGGTCCACCTCAAAGCGCATGAGCCTGCGGAACGCGTCGTTTACCCTCCGCGCGGCTATGTCCTCTTCGGTGTAGCCGAAGTGGTCGAGGTCCTCCAAGGGTAGATAAATGCGGCCTTTCTCATAATCGCGTAGGACGTCTTGCCAAAAGTTCGCGAGCTGGAGGGCAGTGCATGTGGCGTCTGACAGAGCCAGATTTTCCTTAGAGGCGGCGCCGGCGAGAGTGAGGACCATCTGTCCTACCGGATTGGCCGAATGGTCACAGTAATGGAGCAGATCCGCGTAAGTATTGAATCGGACATGGCCTTGGTCCATGCAGTTGGCTTGGATGAGCTTCCGAAATGGAGTATCGGGGATTTCGTATGTGCGGATAACGTCCTGGAGCGCCAGAAGGATCAGGTGCTCCGGTGTTCCCCCCTGGTAACAGCGATCCAGGTCGCGCTCCCACGCCTCAAGCAATGCCAACCGGTCCCCCGGGGCTTCATCGCCGAGGTCGTCTGTATGGCGACAGAAGGCATACACGGCGAACATCGGTCTCCTAAGCGAACGCGGCAGGAAGACCGACACCACGCGAAAATTTTCGTAATGGCTTTTGGCCAAACTTGCGCAGTGAGCATAAGCTGCACTTAAGGGATCGGATCGATTGGCGGCGGGGGAAATCGCAGCCATGATCGTTTTCCTACAAGCCGAGAATAGAGATGATCACTTCGCGAGGGCGTGGGTGGTCCAATTCAACCATGAAAATGCGCTGCCACTTGCCGAACTGGAGGTCTCCGCCGATCAGGGGGATAGTTTCGCTTGTACTCAGCATTAGGTGGCTGCAATGGGAATGACCGTTCGGAGGCTCTTCTTGCTCCATGTGCACAGTCCGAATTGCGAAGTCGTTGTGGCCATAGTAGGCATCTGCAGGAGCAAGTCGCTTTAGGAACTCCTCCATATCTTTCAACAAAAGCGGCTCATGCTCGTTTATCTTGATAGCTGCGGTCGTGTGCTTGGAATAGACACAGACCAACCCGTCCTTGGCGCCGGACTCTTTAACGTGTGCAATTACCTCGTCGGTAATATCGATAAACTCGGGTGCCCGAGTTGAGTGGAGCAAGATCCTGGATACCAGTGCATTCATGGGCGCAGTATCCTCCAGCGGCAGGGTGTGGTGCCCACCTTTATCTTCGAACGACCCGGCACGTTAACATACCTAATCAATCTTTACAATCGGGTGATGCTCAACTTTCATGGCCGCTACCTCGGCAACAGGCTAGAGCGGCGAGCCAGGTTCCTGATGGAATGCGCCTATTGTAGCGCCAAAGCGAGCACTTCTGCACGTTTCGCCGTTCGTCGCCTTTTTCTTTACCTTCTCCCGGTCAATTCCGGGAGCATCAAGCTGCGGCGCATCTTCGCGAAGATAGCGTCCTAGGGCCCATAGCGGGAAGTAATTTCGGTAGAGATGGTAATTAATCATAAACGCCGCGCCCAATTCGAACCCTTGCCAAGTTGGATCGCCCGGCTGGCGATAGACGGGCGGCTGATCCCCAATCCCATATCCGGGAAAACCACATCCGGTGAACTGAGGTTCCTCCCAGGTGCCGTCTTCCTGTTGCGTGAGTATCAAGAACTGGATCCCCTTGAGCGCGCTCGGGTGATTGCTTTCACCAGCCGCCTGGAGGGCAATGAGCGCCCATGCCGTCTGTGACGCTGTGCTTTCGCCATGACCGCGAAGGGCGGGATCCACATAACTGGCGCATGACTCCCCCCATCCCCCGTCCTCATTCTGGTGTGCCAGGAGCCACTCGACAGCTCTTCGGACGCGCGGCTGGGTCATGTCCTCGCCTATGGCGTTAAGGGCCGGCAGAACGGCACCGGTCCCGTAGATGTAGTTGACACCCCATCTGCCAAACCATGGACCGTCGGATTCCTGCTCGCGCCAGATATAGTCCAATGCACGCCGAATTGCCGGTCGATCGCTGCTCCAGCCCAGGCGTCCGAACATTTCCACCACATGTGCAGTCACGTCCACACTGGGCGGATCTAGAACCTCTCCGAAGTCGCTGAATGGGATTTTGGCGACATACTTCGAATCGTTGTCCTTGTCGAATGCGGCCCAACCTCCATTGGACGATTGCATGCCCAGCAACCAGTTCGTCGCGCGCTGGATGCTAGCAAGCCGCCGCCGTTCCTCCGCCTCGTCCTGGAAGCGAACGTTGGCGAGGCCCATGACAATGACGGAGGTATCGTCGATATCTGGATAGAGGTCATTCTCAAACTCGAAGGCCCAGCCGCTCGGCTCCAAGTCAGGGGCCTTCACCGCCCAATCGCCCTTGACGCGTATCTCTTCATCCAAGAGCCACTGGGCGGCACGGCGCAGGGCAGGGTGGTCCGGAGGCAGGCCAGAGTCTAGCAGGCCCACCAGGGCCAAGGCCGTGTCCCAGACTGGCGATAGGCATGCCTGCACACGAAGCGCCGCCCCGTCATCCGAGTACTTACTCCACTGATCACGAAAGCATTGAAGTCCCTTGGCTATCACGGGGTGATCGTTCCCATAACCCATCTCGCTCAGGGCAATGAGTGAATACACCCAGGGGGGCTGAATGCCTCCCCATGAACCATCCGCCTCCTGATGGTTGACCAACCATTCCTCCACTTTCCGGAGGGTGAGCTTTCGGAATGGCTTCCACGGAACCCGCTCGTACATACGAAGAGCCTTGTCCACGGCCAGGAAGAAGCCTTCACTGCTGAGGGGATTCCTGTTGCGCCTGGGTAGCGCGTGACTCACGTTGGTGCGTGGCGTGGGATAATGCTCATCGATAGCCTGCTGGGGCGCCAATTGTCGAATGGGGTGGTCGGTGAACACAAATGTCAATGTCACGATATTCGCGCGCGCCCAGCTTGAAAAACGAGAGATGTTGAAC
>JBJKQC010000138.1:0-14851 GCA_046705745.1 Dehalococcoidia bacterium | reverse complement strand
CTTGCCGCGAGTGAAAAGGACAACGAAGATCTGGAGCGTTTGGTGAAGGGCCCTTCGGGCTGCCCCGCCGTGCCGGGGCACGGGCGATGCAACGCAGACCCCAGCTTCGGGAACGGCGCACATCAGGGCAAGGGCCGTTGAGCAGCCCCAAGGCATTGCTCCCATCGCAGTCCAGCACACGGACGTACCAAAGCGGCCGTGGTGCGACGGGCTTGCGTTACCCTCGGGCGGCGGCTTGCGGCCGCCTGCGATTGTGCCGCCGCCGGCCACGAGACGGTGCAGCAGCGACATGAGCGCCCGCGGGATGCGCTTCGACTTCTCTTCGCGCTGGCATGGGAGCGGGCCGCCATTCGCGCGGCTGCCGGCCGGAAGACGTTGCCCGCCTCCGGGCATCCTGCGCCGGCGATGAAGGCTGCGTTGGCGCCGCTATGCCTACCGACAGCCCATATTCCTCGGGGCTCCCAACGGGTACAGGGTGGCCGATGAGCTTCTCGATGGTCCGTAGCGTCGCCTGCTCCTGCGGAGAGCAGAATGTGATGGCAATGCCGGTTGCGCCCGCTCGGGCGGTCCGCCCTATGCGGTGAACGTAGCTTTCCGGGTCATCCGGCAGATCGAAATTCACGACGTGGGTGATGGCGGTCACATCGATGCCGCGCGCCGCGATGTCGGTCGCGACGAGGACTCGCATCGCGCCCGTGCGAAAGTTCTCCAGGGCGCGTTGCCGCGCGGCCTGGGACTTGTTGCCGTGGAGGGCCTCCGCCTCGATGCCATCCTCGCAGAGCTGCTTCACGACCCGGTTCGCGCCGTGTTTCGTGCGCGTGAAAACCAGCGCCCGCTCAACACCCCGTGACGCCAGCAGGTCCCGTAGCCCGGTCCGCTTTTGTGGCTGTTCCAGAAAGACGACGCTTTCCCGAACGCTGGTAGCGGTGGTGGCTGGTGGCGTGACGTTCACCCTGAGCGGGTCGGTGAGCAATGAGTCGGCCAGCTTGGCGATCTCAGTCGGCATAGTCGCCGAAAAGAGCAGCGTCTGGCGGCGGACCGGCACGAGCTTCACGAGCTTGCGGATATCGTTGATGAAGCCCATGTCCAGCATGCGGTCGGCCTCGTCCAGCACGAGGACCTCTATCTGGTCCAGACGCGCCTTGCCTTGGCCAATGAGGTCCAACAGGCGGCCGGGTGTCGCAACGAGCACGTCGACGCCCCGCTCTAGCTCGCGCACCTGGCGCTCCTGGTTCACTCCGCCGAAGACTACCGTGGTAACCAGCGGCAGGTTGCGGCCGTACTTCCGGAAGCTGTCGGCGATTTGGACGGCCAGCTCGCGGGTGGGCGCCAGCACGAGGGTGCGCGGCGCGCGCGGACCTAGGCGATGAGGCGCGGCGGAGAGCCGCTGCAGCACCGGCAGGGCGAAGGCGGCGGTCTTACCCGTGCCCGTCTGCGCGCAGCCGAGGAGGTCCCGTCCGGTCAGCAGGCCGGGAATGGCCCGGTGCTGGATGGGCGTAGGCCGGGCGTACTCGGCGGTGCGCAGGGCGCGCTGAAGGGGCTCGATAAGTCCGAGGTGAGAAAACGAGATGGTGTCTATGGGGTTCTTCTTTCAGGAGCCGTCGGGACGGTGGGCGCGACCAGAGGCAACCGGGAGGATGTGGGCCAAGCTTCTACACGGCTTCCGGAGTCCGCTGGTGGGCAGGAGCGGCTTCTGAGGATGAGCGCGGGGAAATGCTCGAGCTTGCCCAGTATACCCCATCCGCGTGCTCCCCGTCCGGGGGTATAGTGGAAGACCTAGCATTTCTGCCGTGGCGCGACGATCGCCGTCTTCGCATGCTGTGGGAGGCGGCTGCGAGGAGGTCCGAGTGATAACGAGACTCATCGCCTTTGTCGTGCGCTGGCTCATCCTTTCAGCGGCCGTCTGGGTGGCGGCCTACTGGGTCCCTGGCCTCCATCTGGAGGACTGGCAGAGCACCCTGGCGGTCGCCCTTGCCCTCGGCATCCTCAATGTCTTCGTCAAGCCCGTACTGGTGGTGCTTTCCCTGCCCATCACGGTTCTCAGCCTGGGCCTCTTCCTCATCGTCATCAACACTGGCCTGTTGCTGCTGGCCGGATGGCTCGTTGATACGTTCACCAGCTATCGGTTCGTCATCGATGGTTTCTGGAGCGCTGTGCTGGGAGCTCTGGTCATCAGCGTGGTCTCCTTCGTGATCAGCCGCTTCATCCGCCCGGAGGCCATCGCCCGCGATATCACGAAGTAGGGGCGCACGGCCTGTGCGCTCTGGCTGGTTCGCCCTGGCTGCTTGCCGCGCACGGTCCTCTCTTCCTGCCGTCTTGCCTTTTCACCCTCTTATTCTTTCACCTTCCCCCCCCCAAGGCACATCTCGTGCTATAATAGAACTAATGTGCTCTCCGCCATTCTGCGGCGAATCTGCACTTTGCTCGCGCCCACGGCTTCATCATCTGAAAACGCCTTCTGCAAAACGGCTGAGAAAGTGCAGATTTCATAGCACTATGGCTCTGGCCCAACCACCCCAATCCCTCGCCAGGAGGCCGCCATGCGACCCAACACCGTTCGTGCGCCTTGCCGCCCATGCCTCTACAATAACTCCCGTATCCGCACCCTCGTGTCCGGGAGTCCCGCATGCTGAACATCGACCTGGTCCGCCGCCAACCGGAGGTCATCCGCCGGTCCCTCCAACGCCGCCGTGAGGACGCCTCCGTTGTTGACTCCCTCATTGCCTTGGACGGGCACCGCCGGGAGCTCACGGCGGACAACGACCAGCTCCGCGCCCGCCGCAACGAGCTCAGCGAGCAGATCGGTCGCCTCATGCGCGAGGGCAAGGCTGCGGAGGCCGAGGAACTGAAAGAGGAGGTCCGCCTTGTCGGCGAGAAGATCGACCACGTCGATAGGGGGCTTAAAGAGGTCGAGTCGCAGCTACGGTCTCTCATGCTCAACATCCCCAACATCGTCGCGGACGATGTTCCCGACGGCGACGGTCCTGAGGGCAACGTGGTGGTCCGCGAGGAAGGCGAGCGCCGCGAGTACAGCTTTCCCCTCAAGCCGCATTGGGAACTATCCGAGTCCCTGGGCGTGACGGACTTCGAGCGCGGCGCAAAGCTCTCCGGCCGCATGTTCTACGTGCTGGGCGACGCCGGAGCACGGCTCCAACGGGCGCTCGTCCTGTGGATGCTGGACCTCCACCGGCGGGAGCACGGCTACCAGGAGCGCAGCGTTCCCTTCCTGGTGCTGCGGGACGTCATGGAAGGCAGCGGGAACCTGCCCAAGTTCGGCGACAACCTTTACCACGACGATGAGGACGGCCTCTGGCTCATCCCCACCGCCGAGGTTCCGCTGACCAACCTCTACCGTGACGAGATTCTGGAGCCGGACATGCTGCCGCTGAAGCTCATGGCCCACACCCCTTGCTTCCGGCGCGAGAAGGCGGCCGCGGGGAGTCAGGTGCGCGGACTCAAACGCCTCCACCAGTTCGAGAAGGTGGAAATGTACCACTTCACACAGCCCGAGCAGTCAGAGGCCGCACTGAAAGAGCTCGTGGAGCACGCCTCTCACGTCTGCCGAGGCCTCGGCCTGCCCTTCCGGGTGCTCCAGCTTTGCAGCGGGGACATCAGCTTTCCGTCCGCCAAGAGCTACGACATCGAGGTCTGGTCGCCGGCGTCCGAGGAGTGGCTGGAGGTGAGCACCTGCTCCAACTGCACTGACTTCCAAGCGCGGCGCGCCGGCATCCGCTTCCGGCGCGAGCGGGGCGGGCGCACCGAGTTCTTGCACACCCTCAATGGCTCGGGCCTGGGTCTTCCCCGCGTGCTCATCGCCGTGTTGGAAACGTACCAGCAACCCGACGGCTCCGTCACGCTCCCGGATGTGCTCGTGCCCTACATGGACGGCCAGGACGTGCTGCGGCCGGCTTGATGCCCCCGGGTCGCTTGGTGCTGGGTGGCGCCCCATCGGGCCAGTAGCCCTTGTCATCCTTCATCCAATCGGTAGTCCGCTCAAGAATGCCATCGGCGGCACGCCATTTCGAAATCGGCCGAATGTGGCTACTTGTTTCACGCGGAGGGCGGAATCATGACGGCAACGGCGGATAATCGAGTGTCGAGCCGCCCTTAATATCTGTGCGCAATGCTCAGGCGATATCAGGGGGCCGCATGAGCACCGGTGGAGCGCAGCCTGTTTCGGTCCGAGGGCAGCCGGGCCTTGGCAGTACGCCGTTGGCCGGCCGCAGGATAAGCGTGGTTTTTCCAGACGTTACGGTGTTCAACGGGCCTGTGACTCGGGTGAATCTGCAGATCATGCGGCACCTCGACCCACAGGCCTTCGACGTTACTTTCATAGCGAATAGGCACGGGGACCCGGCGAAGCAGGCCAGGTCCATTCCTCATCTGCGGGTGTGGACCGCCGACCTTATGGAGGATGTCCAAGGCGCGGGCGTCCGCCGGCGAGCGCGAGCTATTCGCGCCGGTGCCGCGGCCATCGCCGGCATGCTGACCTCCGCCTGGCGCGTCCGACGGCTGAGGCCGGACATCATCCATGGTGGCATGACCGTTCGGACGGTCGTCTTCGAGTTGCCCTTGGCCTGGGCCGGCGGTGCCAAGCTGGTCGCGGGCGTCCACGTGGACCCCCTGCTGTTCACCGGGTGGAAACGGCGCCTGTTCAAGGCCAGCTTCCAAAGGGCGGATATGATCATCGCCGTCTCTGAGTGGGTCCGCGGGCGGGTCATTCAGATGGGGATAGACCCTTCCAAAGTCCGTGCCATCCTTAACGTGGTTGACCTCGACCGCTTCCGTCCCGAAAACTCCGGCGCCAGAATCCGAGAGGAATACGGCATCTCCGACGACGCCCTGCTAGTGGTGCTGCTCGCCCGCCTGTTCCCCTGGAAAGGGCAAGGAGACCTGATCGAGGCAATCGCCCGAGTCAGGGAGCAAGTCCCTTCCGTACGGGCGCTCATCATTGGGTGGGACGACGTCCGCCGGAGCGACGGCACGCCCTACAGCGAGACGCTGCGGGCGCGGCGGGCCGCGCTTGGCCTGGAGGACGTAGTTGTCATCGACAAGGCCCGGCCAGAGGCTCCGGAGATTATGGCTGCGGCAGACATCGTGGCCGTTCCGTCTACGGAAGATCCCTGCCCCCTAACCGTCTTGGAGGCAATGGCCAGCGGCAAACCCGTCGTCGGCTATCGTTCAGGAGGTATATCTGAGGAGCTAGGAGCGCGGAATGCCGAATGGATCGTCGAGCCCGGCGATATCGATGGGCTGGCGGAACGGCTGCTGCGGCTAGCCCAGGACGCCGGTCTTCGGGCTAGTGTAGGCCGCCGCAACCGGGAGCGCGCCGAGCACTACTTCTACGAGCCGCGTCTGGCTGCCGACTACGGTCGAGCGTACCGCGAGTTATTGGACAAGACACGAGCACCCAAGGCGATCGCGTCCGCCGCTTGATATCGGTCCCGTATCAACCGGGCTGACCCTCCTTGCGGCCAGGCCCCCGCGATGCCCACGCCATTGGACCGTCCTGGATGGCGCTACACTATGCAGCGAGACTCACACAGGGACGGTGACACAATGTCAATCGTGCATGATGGACTGTTTCAGGTCTTCAAGGTCGCGGGCATGGGGCCGTACGACAACAATGGCTACGTCATCGCCGACCCACAAACGAAGGAGGCGTACATTGTCGATGCCCCAGCCGAGGTGGAGCGCCTGCTAGACGAGGCCAAGGACTTCCGTGTGAAGGCCGTGCTCGTCACACACACCCACCCCGATCACGTGGCCGGCTACGAAACGCTGAAGCGGCTGACCGCCCTGCCCGTGGCCGTCCACCCTGCCGATGCGCCTCGCCTACCCGGCGAGCCTGAAATGCGCATCGAGCACGGCGACGATCTCTTCGTGGGCGGGACGCGCATACGTGTGCTGCATACGCCCGGCCACACGCCCGGCGCTGTCTGCCTGGTTACCGACGGAGTATTGGTGTCCGGCGACTCTCTGTTCCCCGGCGGCCCCGGACGTACTGCAAGCGCTGCCGATTTCAAGCAAGTGGTTTCCAGCATTACCCAGCGATTGCTCGTCCTGGACGACCAGACCCTGGTCCTCCCCGGCCACGGCGCCGACACGGACATCGGAGAGTCCAAGCGGGAGTACGCGGTGTTCGCGGGCAAGCCGCACCCGGATGACCTCCATGGGCACGTCAGCTGGATCACCAGTTAGCAGTGCAAGCCTTGAAAGGAGGTAGCACATGGTCGAAGCTGCGGGTATGCGTTCTTGGAACTTGAATGCTGGCAACTTGGAAGCCTCAGTCCGCTTTTACCAGGAGCTTCTGGGCGCGGAGCTCGGCCAGCGGCACCAGGTCGGAGGCGTGGACGTCGTGCGGCTGAAGGTGGGTGACTCCAGCATCGGCTTGTTCGACGCATCCGGCGGTCCGCGCCCGGGCGTGCCGCATCACACCTTCGAGGTTGACGGCCCGGAGGATGCGGAGGAGGCCAGGCGGGTGCTGGAGGCCAAGGGTTTTACCGTGGATGGCCTACGCCCCCATCGGGTCAACGGCTACTCCATCTACGTTTGCGACCCAGACGGCAACCGCATCGAGCTGTCCAAAGGCCAGGGCTAGCGCTGTCAAGGACGCGTTAGCATTCGCCCGGACAATTCAGCCTGAAGCAGCAGGATTCAGTGCTAGACAGCGCGTCTGGCCTGACGCTGCGCATCCTCACGGACCCGAGGCCTGTACTCGTCCGTCACGGCGCCGAAGCGTGTCACGGAGGCGCGGGCATGGTGGCCATGAGGGGTGCTATCCTTCTCGTAGGTCATGCTCACCAAACGTGTCATTCCATGCCTCGACGTGAACGCCGGTCGCGTGGTCAAAGGCGTGTCGTTCGTTAATCTGCGCGATGCCGGCGACCCTGTCGAGATGGCCGCGTTCTACGATGGCCAAGGAGCTGACGAGCTGGTGTTCTTGGACATCACCGCCAGCTCTGACAACCGTGAGACCATCATCGAGGTTGTAGAGAGAGTATCGGAGCAAGTGTTCATCCCGCTGACTGTGGGCGGCGGTGTGCGCTCTGCAGGCGATGTGCGGAGGCTGCTCCAGGCGGGCGCGGACAAAGTGTCCATGAACACTGCCGCGGTGCTGACCCCATCCGCTTTCGCCGAGGCCGCCGGGGCCTTTGGCAACCAGTGCATGGTCATTGCCATCGACGCCCGTGGCATTCGCCCCGGCGGGCCGATGGCCGATCCTTCGCTGCTGAGGGACGGACACCCCGGAAAGGGTGATCTGGCCGTGAACGGCCGGTCCCGGTGGGAGGTCTTCATCCATGGGGGGCGCACTCCCACGGGCATCGACGCCGTCAAATGGGCCCGATACACGGCGGATCTCGGCGCGGGCGAAGTGCTGCTGACCAGCATGGACCAGGACGGACGTCAGGACGGTTACGATCTCGAGTTGACCCGGGCGGTGGCCGACGCCGTGTCGGTGCCGGTAATCGCCAGCGGCGGCGCTGGCAATCCCGGACACATGGCAGACGCGCTGGACGACAACCCGGGTGGGGGGCATGCAGACGCGGCGCTTGCCGCGACCATATTCCACTACGGCGAGTTCACCATCGCGCAGGCCAAGGCGGTCCTCGCTTCCCGCGGCCTGCGTGTGAGAGAGGTAGTCATTTAGTCCATGTCTACCATTTCTGGCATTGGCCTCATTGCCTTTGATTTTTATGGCACGCTCGTCCGCAACGATGACGAGCAGTGGGTCCACACGTTGAACGACATTGCCATGGAGCAAGAGCTGGCGGTGGACGGCGAGCGCCTGTGGCAAGTTTGGCGCACCTACGAGGTGGAGTTCCGAAAGACCAGGACCAACATGCGGGACCTGGAAGCCAGCCCTCCCTTCCGCACGTATTTCCAAGCATGGCGCGAGGCGTTCGTGAAGGCGTTCGCTGCACTTGAGCTTGCCGGAGACGCGGATGCCGCCGCGCTTCGCTGTGTGGATGAACTCGCCCGGCGCGATGCGTTCTCCGATGCGGGTCCTGTCCTCAAGGCATTGAGCGGTCGTTACCGGTTGGCGGTCATGTCCAACGCTGACGACCGCTTCCTGCTCGGCGGCATCCGCCACAATGGCTGGCAGTTTGACGTGGTCGTTTCCTCTGAGCAGGCACGGGCCTACAAACCAGACCCGCGCGCGTTCGCGGCCCTCTTTACGCCGGCACGCGTGGACCCCGCGGACATGCTTTATGTGGGCGACTCGGCATACGATGACGTCCACGGCGCTAAACTGGCCGGCATGCGTGCCGTGCTCGTGCGGCGGGACCAGCTCACGCCGGGACGCACTCCTCCGCCTGATGCCGCGGAGTTGTTGGAGCCGGACTACGTAATGGACTCGCTGGACGGTCTGCTGCCGTTGTTACTCTAACCATTATTGCGTCGCTCTCCTTCGGATCGGGGGGGGCAGGTGCGATGGCGCCGTGCACAGCCTGACGACGGGCGGCCACACCTACGTCACGTAAGAGACACTACCAAGGACGGGAACACGCTAGAGTCCGCGTCCTGGCATGGACGGAAGTCGAGGTGATTGCTATGAGCTCCCAACCGCAAGTGAGGCTGGACTCTCAAGGGCTGGTAACGGCCATTTGCCAGGACGCGATCACAGGCAAGGTCCTAATGGTCGCCGCCATGAACCAGGAGTCCATCGCCCACACCCTAGAGACCCGCGAGATGGTCTTCTACAGTCGCTCGCGCCAGGAGCTTTGGCACAAAGGCGAGACCTCCGGCAGCTACCTGCACGTCGAATCGGCCCAGGTGGACTGCGACGGCGACGTGCTGTTATTCCAGGTGCGCGCGGACGGCCCGGCATGCCACACGGGAGCGGAAACGTGCTTTTTTACACCGCTGGATTCCACGCCGGCTTACGAGCGCTTAGAGGTCGGTCCGGGCGTACTTTCGGAGCTCTTTCAGACAATCCGTCAGCGCCAGCAGGAGTTGCCGGAGGGCAGCTACACGGCTGAACTGTTTGAGTCGGGCACCGCTCGCATTGCCCAAAAGGTGGGTGAAGAGGGCGTCGAAGTCGCGTTGGCGGCTGCCGTGGGAGACAAACAGGCTCTGCCCGGCGAAGTTGCCGACCTCTTCTACCACACGTTGGTGCTTCTCGCTGATGCCGGTCTGACGCCCGAAGATGTTTGGGCCGAGTTGCGCAATCGTCGGCGGTGAGCGGTGTATCGCTCCTTTCCTCGGGCCGTGCATTGCAGCACCACGTTGATCGTCGTTGCGCCTTGCATTGTTGACGCCTTGCGTCGCTCTCGGTAGACTCTCCGCGCCGTTCCAGATCAATCGCTTCTCTGCGAAATCGAAGCTGGCACCCCGAGGAGGCTACATGGGAATCGACAAGAAAGCACGGCTTGTTGGGTGGCATAAGCCGATAGGCTTCCCCATGAAGGGGGGCCGCGGGCCTACCTCTCGAATACATGGCCTTCTGCCGCTGACTCTGCTCATGACGCTTGCCATGGTGTTGCTCGCGGCATGCGGCTCGAACGCGACGCCGACGCCCACGCAAGCGGCGCCCACGTCGACTCCAACGGCTGGTGGACAAGCGCCCACTGCTACGCCCATGGGGCAGGCCGCGACGCCGACGCCCTCGTTTGATGCCGCGGCCTACTTCAAGGGTAAAACGGTAACCATCATATCCCCCGCGGCGCCCGGTGGCGGGTATGACCTGTTTGCCAGGATATTCGCGAAGATAGCCCCAGCCCACGTGCCCGGCAGTCCCAAATTTATCGTGACCAACATCGTTGGTGGCGGGCTGCTGAAGGGGCTCCAGGCGGCTATGACCGCCAAGCCAGACGGGTTGACGACTGGGATGCTTCACCCACGCTGGGCCCAGGCCGAGCTCTTGGGCAACCAGGTCCAAGATTTCAACCTGGACACCGTCAAGATATTGGGCTCGCCGACCTTCGCGGCTGCGTCTTCGATGTGGTGTGTCCGCAGGTCCGTTGCCACCTCCTGGAGCCAAATCTTGTCATTGGGTCGCCCGATGACCAGCGGTGAGACGGCTCCCGGCAACTCGCCCGGCCCGGAGTTCGTCCAGGCCATCGGCGGCCCCATCAAGAACGTCTACGGTTACGGCGGCAGCTCCGAGATCATGGCAGCCTTTGACCGCGGCGAACTGGACGGCACCACCCGATGCACGCCGGACCTCGTGGAACGGCTCTATCCTGACTGGGTAACCAAGCAGTACTTCGTGCCCATCTTCTACTATGGCGAGATCAACGATACGAACAAGCAGTGGGCTGCCAAGTTCGGAGTTTCCAACCTGCCGAACGTGTTGGACCTCGTCAACCCCAACGCCGACCAGAAACAGGCGTACGAGACTTACCTGGCGCTGGTGCGCGCTCAACGTGTGTTCGTGATGGCGCCCGGCGTCCCCGACGACATTTACCAGGTGTGGTTGAAAGCGTTCGATGAGACCGTTCAAGACCCGCAGTTCGTGCAAGCGGTCACTGCGGCGGGATATGCGGACTCCTATGAGCTCGGGACCGCCCAGCAGATCGAGCAGTCCTTCGCCGTGGGCAAGAGCATGTCTCCGGCGGCCCGAGACCTGTTAGCCAAGATGACGGGACAGTAGCCAGGGTTGATCGCGGGACGCCCTTCAGGGCCTGCTTGACACGAATTAGGCATCGCTCATAGAGTGCGTCCCGCATCGAGATGGATGCGCTAGCGGTGAGGGTTTTCCGTCGCCAGGAATGACGGGTTGGAGGCCCTCCTCCACAGGAGGAACATGTACGAGCGGAAGTCGCTAAGCTTGGCGGAAGCTCGCAAAGCAGTAACCGCCATCCTCGCTGCCACAACGGACAAGGACAATCCCGCCGCCATCGTGGTAGTGGACGACTACGGCGAGCTTCTGTGCTGCGCCCGTCAGGACCGCGCTCCTTCCCGCATGCTCCGCCGGGCCCGCGCTAAGGCGTACACGGCGGCGAACCTGGGAATGGACACCGTCGTGTTCCGTGACCAAGTGGTCAGGGCGGAGGGACGCACGTTGAACGATTGGGGCGACCCGATGATCACCTCCCTCCAAGGCGGGCTAGCGATAAAGGTAAACGGTAAGGTAGTGGGGGCTATCGCTTGCAGCGGCAATTCCACTCAACGTGATGAGCAGTTGGCCGGCATCGGGTTGGCGGCCATGGGGCTTCCCACGGATTAGTACCTTGTTCATGTCAATTCGACAGGGGGAGAAATCCCTCGGGGCGGGCAGCAGCTCTCGTCTCCAGCAATCGGCACCAATCGGCTGACTACTAGCGGGGCTGGTCGGAGAAGGTGATGTTTCAAAAGCAGTCCATGCGATTAGACGCTGCGGTCCGGGGCGTTGAAGCCATCCTCAAGGCGGTCATGCCCACGGACCCGCCCATTGCCGTCGCGGTCACGGATGAGAACGGCGAGCCGGTGTACACGGCCCGCATGGATGGAGCGCCGCCCAACGAGATTCGGCAGGCTGTGCGCAAGGCCTACACGGCGGCCTTCATCGGGCGAGACACCCGGCAGTTCCGGAAGCAGATATCGGAAGATGGCCGCACCGTGGCGGACTGGTCGGACCCCATGGTCACCACGCTCTACGGTGGCATGACCGTCAAGTATCAAGGTCAGGTGGCGGGAGGCCTGGGAGTGAGCGGCGCCACCCAGGACCGGGATGAGGAGCTAGCAAGGATTGGCCTGAAAGCGATGGGCCTGGACGGAGCCTCGGCTTCCGGAGGCAGGGCTGAAAGGAGTTCCGGTATGGCAACGGCAGCGACCAAACGGCAGACCTTCAGACTCCCCGGCTTATCCACGTCGGATGCAGCGCCGGACTTGGTGAAGGCGGGGAACCTGTTCTTCACCTCCGGCATTCGCGGCGTGGACCTCAAGACGGGCAAGCTTGGCGCGACGCCCGAAGAGCAGTTCACGCTGGCCTGGCGCAACCTCAAGGCCCTCGTCGAGCATGCGGGCCTATCCAGCGACAATATCGGCCTGGTCACCAACTTCATCGACAAGCAGGACTATCGCCCGAACATCAACCCCGGCTGGCTGGAATTGTTCCCGGACGAGGACAACCGGCCGGCGCGCAAGACCACCTCCTATCCGCTGCCTGAAGGAGAAGCCGTGGAACTCCAGGCCTTTGGAGTCATCGGCGGCAGGAGGGAGCGCATTGAGGTCAAAGGCTTGGCCCACAAGGACCCTCTACCCAATGGAGTCCGCATGGGTGATTACGTCTTCTCCTCGGTCATCGTGCCCCAGGACTTGACGACGGAGAAGACCGTTGAGGGGCCCGAGCGGCAGACGGACGTCTGCTTCGACAATATGCGGGTATTCATGGAGCATGCCGGCGGGAACGTGGAGGACGTGGTCCTCCAGTGGGTGTACCTGAGCGACTTCAAGTACCAGCCCTACATGGTGGACGTGTACCTGAAGGCGTGGCCCATCGGCAAATACCAGGCCGCCCGCAAGACATTCCGCTACCCCATGGGCGCGCAGATCCAGATTCAGGTGCTGGGCAAGCTCGGGGGGAAACGGGAGAACTTCGAGATCCACAACGTGGAGCACCATGACCCCATCCCAATGGGGGCTAGGATAGGGGATCTCTACTGCTCCTCCGGCGTCCCAGGGGTGGTCCCGGAGAGCAGCGACCACCTGCAACTGGTGGAGGGAGTCGTCTCCCAGGCCACTCATGGGCTGAATAACGTCAAGACCCTCGTCCAGGCCGGGGGCGGGAACATGGACGACGTCGCCCACCTCACGCTCCTCGTGCAGGACTACAATGACCTCCCGGCCATCGACGCGGCGTGGAAGCGCATGTTCCCCGACCCGGCGAACCGGCCGGCGCGTCAGGTCATGAAGCTGGGCGTGCAGAACCGGATGAAGGTCCAGTTCCACATGATTGCCGCCACTTAGGCTCTGTCCGAAACCCGTTCGCCCTGAGCGTGTCGATGGGTCGAACGGACGGTTTTCGGACAAGCAGCCACACCGCGGCCTCGCACAGCGGCGTCCCATGGTGATATAGGCGATACCAAGGAGAACAGACGATGCTATCGGTTGAGGAGAACGAAAAGCTTTGCCGGACATCCCTGGGCACCCCCATGGGGGATCTGCTTCGGCGGTACTGGATGCCTTTCCTGCTGTCTTCGGACCTTCCGGAGGCCGATGGCGAGCCGGTGCGTATCACCTTGCTGGGCGAGTCCCTGCTGGCGTTCCGCAACACTTCCGGCAAGGTGGGACTCATCCAGCGCAATTGCCCGCACCGCTGGGCGGACCTGTTCTTTGGCCGCAATGAGGAAGAAGGGCTACGCTGCACCTACCACGGCTGGAAGTTTGACACTGCCGGCAACTGCGTGGACATGCCGACGGAGACCGAGGAAAGCTCCTACAAGCACAAGATCAAGATTACGTCCTACCCCGTCATCGAGAAGGGCGGGGTGCTCTGGACGTACATGGGGCCGAAGGACCTAAAGCCGGAGATGCCGAACTTCGAGTACTTCCGGGTGCCGGAGACCCAGCGGTTCGTGTCCTGGAACCACCAGGATACGAATTTCGCGCAGGCAATCGAAGGCGGGATCGACTCGGCCCACTCCAACTTCCTGCACGCCTCGCTAGACGCGTACCACCGGACCGAGGCGTGGCTGGAGCAGGGTAAGCGGACGAAGAACTTGCGAGATATGTACCACGCCCGCGACCAGCACCCCAAGTTCTTCGCGGAGGACACGGACTACGGCGTCATGGTGGGAGCGCGACGGGAGACGGGCGAGGACCAGCAGTACTGGCGTTTCAACCTCTTCCTGATGCCCTTCTACGCCATGCCGCCGTCCGGCCCCAAGCAGAAGTTCTTCCATGCCTGGGTGCCCATTGACGACTACAACTGCCAGCGCTGGACCTTCGTCTGGAACCTGGACGTGCCCATACCCGCCAGCCAGATCGCGGAGTGGGAGAACGGCTCGGGCTTGCACGCGGCACTGCTGCCGGGAGTGCACCACCGGCCGGGTCTGTCCTCCCCCGCCATTCACGTGCCCCTGCGCAACAAGCGCAACGATTATCTGGTCAACCGCCAATATCAGAAGACGCTGACCTTCACGGGCATCACCGGCACCGGGGAGCAGGACTTCTCCGTTCAGGAGGGCATGGGGCCAATTACGCCACGCTTCAGAGAGCACCTGGGCACCACCGACATCGGCATCATCAAGATGCGGCGCAGGCTCCTACAGGAATGCACCGCGTTGCAGGACGGCGAGGAGCCATACAGTGCCACGCACCCTGACGTGTACAGCATCCGCGCCACCGACGTGCTGCTGCCCATGGGCGCCGACTGGATGGGGGACACCAAAGTAAAGGATCTGATGACTGCGACTTGGTAAGCGATAACCCCTGGGACCTTTGAACATGATAGGGCGAGTCAGCTACTCGCCCTATCATGTTGGCCAAGAATCCTGCGCCCCCTTCAGCGCGTCTGATAAACTGTCGCCGATGTTCTCCAAGGTTCTGAAAGCCAACCGAGCCGAGATTGCGTGCCGGGTCATCCGCACGTGCAAGCGGCTGGGCATTCCAACTGTCGCCGTCTACTCCGACGCAGACGAGAAGGCGATGCACGTGCAGATGGCCGATGAGGCGGTGCGCATCGGTCCCCCCCCAGCGCTGGAGAGCTATCTCAAGACTGACGCCATCATCAAGGCGGCGAAAAGGGTGAAGGCGGACGCCATTCACCCCGGCTACGGCTTCCTGTCCGAAAACCCGTCGTTCGTACGGGCCGTGGAGAAGGCCGGAATCACGTTCATCGGCCCGTCGGCGGACGTCATCCGGCAGATGGGCGACAAGGTGATGGCGCGGAAGCTCGCCAAGGAGGCGGGCGTCCCCGTGATCC
>JBJKQC010000137.1:0-3675 GCA_046705745.1 Dehalococcoidia bacterium | reverse complement strand
AGGACTCCGTCCCACTCCGTCAGCCGCGCCAGCCCCCTGCCCGCACGCAGAGCAATCGCTCGCGCCATGTGACCCGTGGCCGCCAGATAGTGCTCGCCGAGGCGGTGGCCACTCTCCCGCCACCACAGCAGCGCGCTCAGGTCCCGGTCGTGAATGTCCGCCGGGGCGCCATCCGCCGCCGACAACAGCGCCCCTGTGCGCGACGCGATCTGCACGAGCCACTCGCACGGCCCTTGCCGCTCCAGCGTCGTCGAAAACACACGCTTGCTTGCAAATGCCGACGCCTCCTCCAGGAGCCACCGCGATGGAAACTGCCGCCGCTGGGATGCCGGGTCTCCCTTAGGGAAAGAGAGCACGCGCGAGGGCGCTGACTGGAGCGCCGCCAGATATGCGTACCGCTCCTCCATGGCCCTGCCCCCGCGTAAGGGCATCATCCCGTCGGCTCCGGCCGCTCGCCGCCGGGCTGAGTCCGGCAGCAGCGGGTCGTCCGGCGTGCGTGGCGGCACCGCGCCTTCCACCATCCCCACCAGGAAAACACAGTCGAAATCCATTCCGGCCGCCGCCTGAAAGGACGCCACGAAAAGCCCCTCGCCGGTCCGTCCCGCGTGGCCGGATGTCGCCGCCAGCGCCTCCGCTACCGCATCCCGGAACGCGTCGAGCGTCGCCGACGGCAAAAGCTCTTGCACTCCGGCAAGCTCCTTCAGAGCCTCAACGACCCTGTCCTGGGCTGCGGTTTCTTCCTCCGGCAAAGCCATGGCGCCTCCCAGGTACTTTGGGAGCAGTCCCAGCGCCCAGTCGATGTATCCTTGCCAGCCTGAGGCTTCATCCGGCGGGCGCACGTCCGCCGCCAATTGCGTGATGAAAGCGGCGAGCGCCCGTGCCTCTTCAGCCTCCCGCAGCAGCCGCGCCAGACCTGCATCCGACAGCCGTTCGCGCGCTTCCGGATCGGCCGCGCGCTGCTCCTGCTCCCGCGCGTAACGCTCCAGCCGCTCGCGCCACTGCTCCTCGCCACGCACAATGCCCGCCGCCCTGGAAAGAGCGTCCCACTGCGACGAATGGAAGCTCTTTCCCCTTCCCTCAGGCCGCTTCACAGGGCACCCCGTCAGCCAGTCCATGGTCTGGTCCCGCTCGAACTCTCCCGCCGCCAGCTCCAGCAGGCCGGTCAACGTGCGGCCTGTGGCGCTCTCCGCCAGCGTCGTCACTGCCGGCCCCGCCGTCTGGATGCCCGCCAGCTCGCACTGCTCCCGCGCCAGTCGCGCGTACGGCTGCGTTTGCCGGTAGAGGACCGCCATGCGATGCAGCGCTGTTCCCGCCTGCGCGCGCTTCAACACTTCCCGGATGACCCAGGTCACCTCCTCATGAGGGCTGGGGGCAACCAGCACTCGCGTCGAGGCCCCCGTAGACGACCCACCGGTAATGGGCGTTGAGGCACCCCCCGCGCCGAACGCTCTCGCCAGCCCCAACACTGTCTCGTCCACCTGTACGTCGCCCGTCAGTCCCAGCACTACATGGCACGCCGCATGTTGCTCCGCCAGCGCCTGCGCCAACTCCCGCTCTCCGGGCGACATCGCGCCGGGCAGATAGAAGACCACGGCGCCCAGGTCCCGCAGCGCCGGCGCCTCGCCCGCTCGCACGGCCTCCGCAGCCGCCCGCGCCAAAGCCTCACGGTCGTAGTAACCCTCTGTCAGCTTGCCCCACTCCTGGTAGAGCCGCACGACCTCCGCGCGCAGCGCGTCTCCCCGGGCCACCCGTTCCACCGCGTCCGCCGGCGACTTCCGCAGATCGCGAAAAGTCGACCGAAGACTGCGGTGCAGCGCCGGGTGACGCCGGTGGGCTTCCAAGGGTCCACGAGCATCCTCTGCCACGACACGGATGGCAGCCTCCTCCAGCGGCTGCGTCAACGGCCGCCACCCGCGTGCAGCAAGCGCCGGCGCGCCGAGGAGCTCCGCCAGCCGTGGGAGCACCATGAAACGGACGTTGGCGAACCCCCGCAAGCCGAGCGCATGGCGCAGCGAGAGATTGGGGTAGTTGGATGGACCCGCCACGGTCACCGGGGCCAGCGGGTCGGTGCGCTGGATGTTACGCACCAAGTCCTCCAGCCGTGCTCGCGCCAAGCCGAGAGGTTCGAGAAAGATGCGCTGTCCGGGGTCTGGCGGTGACATAACGACGTGCTTCTCTGCAGGGGTGTGAGATGGTCGCGAATCGGCGGTCTGGGACGGTGCGAAGGTTGTATCAGAGCACGTTTCGGATGCGCAAGAGGAGCTCCCGCCAACAGCGGACCTTTCGACAGTCACCCCAAGCGGAACGCAGCGAGTCGAGGGGCCTCTAAGGACGCGTCCCCTACTTAGAAAATGCACCAGTCGATGCGGACATTAGGGCGCACAGCCGTGTGCCCTAATGTCCGCCAGGCACCTCGCCCGCACAACGACCCCGCCTGGTTTTTCCCTTCCTGGCTGGCGCGGGAGCAGCCCCGCCGGATGGAAGGGCTCCCGTCGAGACGACAAGCCGTCCGGTTCCTGCTTAGGGCCTTGCAGTTCTCTCCAGTGCCAACTGGCCCTTCCGCTCCAATGCCCATTGCTGGTATAATGACAGAGTGAGACGGAATTCTGCCATTCCTTAGCCGCGGTCCCGCCTCACGCCCACAGAAAAATTTCCTCGATTGCCACGGCTTATCGCAACCCCCGCGCCAGTCCGTGGCCTGGCAAACACCATTTTGGTGCTGCGCCTGCTTCGGTTTTGCTTCGGCCTTGCTTCGGGTCTGCTTCGCATTTGCTTCGGCCTTGCTTCGCATCTGCTGCGGCCTTGCTGCGCGTCTGATGCGGGTTTTACCTTCGGGTTTGCTCGGTCCGGCGGATCGAGGCGACAAGATAAACGGAGCGTGCCACTCGCCCGGCAGCCGACGGTCGCACCCATCGTGGGGTCCAGGTGCTTCACCGGAAGAAACACGCGCAGGTCCCGCAGCAGCCCGCCCCTTGCGCCAGGCTGTGGCCTCGTGGAAGCGAACTCCGTGCTACGCGCGTTGCAGGTGATTTGCGGGTGTTTTGCGCATCATTGGCGGGTCATTTGCGGATGTTTTGCGGGTTGTTGCGGCTGGTGTTGCGCAACGCCACGCCCCGGCCGGACGGACGGCCACCCAGCACCCGCAATTGACGACGCAGAGCAATCGGGCCGAAGGACCGGAAGGCCATAACTTCGGTGTCATCCGCTTTACACGAGATGGCCTACGGGTGTATACGAAATCTGCCCTAAATACGTAAGGCGGCCGGCGGGGACTCGCCGGCAAAAGGAGGCAGCCGATGCTTTCTGTGGAGCTCAATGACCGGTATTCACGCGTGGGTCCCGGCACGCCCTGCGGCGAGTTGATGCGCCGCTACTGGCACCCCATCGCCGCCGTCTCCCAGATGAACGACAAGTACACCAAGAAGGTCCGCCTCCTCGGGGAGGACCTCATTCTTTACAAGGACCGCTCCGGCACCTTCGGCCTCATGGAGCCCCACTGTGCGCACCGGCGCATGAACATGATTTACGGTATCCCCGAGGAGAAGGGCTTGCGGTGTCCCTACCACGGTTGGCTGTTCGACGAGACCGGCCAGTGCATCGAGCAGCCATACGAGGAAACCGAGGACCCGGACGGGCGCTTCAAGGACAAGATCCAGATGAAGGCGTATCCCGTCG
>JBJKQC010000136.1:0-3497 GCA_046705745.1 Dehalococcoidia bacterium | reverse complement strand
CGCGATTTGGGGCCGAGCTGGAGCTCGATGACGTGCCCGACCGGGTTCGGGCTCTCGCGAAGCGTTCAATCCTCGACGGGCTCGGGCTTGGCGTAGCCGGCAGCGTCAGTGCGCCAGCGCGCATCGTCCGAGAGCACGTTGAGGCACAGGGAGGCAACGGCGAGGCCAGCCTCCTGGGATCCAGTCGGCGTCTGCCAGCGCGGTTCGCTGCGTTGGCCAATGGGGTGGCCATCCACGCAGACGACTATGACGACACACAGCTTGCTGCGACCAAGGATCGCGTGTATGGGCTACTGACACATCCCACTGCGCCGGTGCTGCCGGCTGTCCTCGCCATCCAAGAGAAGCGCCGTGGCGCCGGGGCCGAACTTCTGGTTTCGTACTTGGCCGGGGTGGAGGTCGCGACGAAAGTCGCCGAAGCGATCCACCCGAGGCACTACGAAGATGGGTTTCACAGCACCGGCACGGCCGGGACGATCGGTTCGACCGCAGGCGCCGCCCGCGCACTGGGACTCGAGCAAGGCGCGATCTCCAGGGCGATCGGCATCGGAGGATCGTTTGCAGCAGGTCTGCGCGAGAACTTCGGGACGATGACGAAGCCGCTGCACGCGGGTAGGGCCGCCGAGAACGGTGTGGTGGCGGTTGACCTTGCTCGGCGCGGCTTCACCGCGGCCACAGACATCCTTGAGGCGCAGCGCGGCTTCTTTCATGCGGCTGGTGGCGGCTATGAAGCTGCCCTGATTCAGGGGAAGCTCGGGAACCCTTGGACATTGGACTGGCCCGGCGTCTCGATAAAGCCGCACCCGTCGGGCTCACTCACCCATCCTGCTATGGCCGTCATGGCCGACCTCATTCGCGAGCACGAGATTGACCCATCCCACGTCGAGAGGGTTCGGGTGGGAACCAGTCGTCACATGCCGAATGCCCTCATCCATCATCGGCCGACAACTGCTCTCCAAGCCAAATTCAGCATGGAGTTCTGCATGGCCATTCTGCTGCTCGAACGACGGGCTGGTCTTCCGGAGTTCACCGAAGAGGTGGTCAATCGACCCGACGTGCAGGCGCTGGAGGGCCGCGTCGAGTTCGAGATGGACCCCGAAGCGGAGGCGGCCGGCTACGACACGATGACATCCATCGTCGAAGTCACGCTCGATGACGGTAGGGTTCTCGCGGGCCGCGCCGAATTCGGCAAGGGCAGCCCATCAAACCCGATGTCCGATACGGAGCTCACCGACAAGTTTGTCGAGTGCGCTCTCTGGGGTGGCGTGTCGCGCACCGCGGCAAGGGAGGTCGCTGACCGCGTGCTCGAACTTGAGACGCAGTCATCCCTGGAACCGCTCTTGGCGGGCCTTGCCGGGGATCATCGTGAAAGGCGGACGGCATGAGCGGTGACCTCGTCCTTGCCAATGGCCAGATCGTTCTGCCCGAAGTCGGGATCGTGCATGGCGCGCTGATCGTGCACGACGGTCGTGTAGCGGAAATTCGCCAGGGCCACGAGTACCCACGCGGCGTTGACGTCATCGATGCTCGAGGCCGGTTCGTCCTTCCCGGATTCATCGATCCGCACGTACATTCCGGGCTGCTACCGCCCGTGCAGGAGCGGTTGCGTGCGGAGTCGGCCTTTGCGGCGAGTGGCGGGGTGACCACAATCATCCGCTATTTCCGACGTGCCGATTCGTATCTCGACACGGTTCCTGCTCAGATCGAAATGGGCGTGGCTGAGCACTACCAGGACTTCGCCCACCACCTCGCCCTCTTCACTCGAGAGCAGGTCACGGAGATGGCAAACTGCGTGACTCGCTTTGGTGTCACGTCCTTCAAGTTGTACATGAATCTCAAGGGCGCATTCGGCAAGGGGCTCCTCGTGGATTTGCGCCCGGAGCACGGTGAGCAACTTGAGACGGCCGATGTGGACTTCAACGACGGCCATCTCTATGACGTGTTTCGCACTGCCGCGGCATTGCCCGCTCGAGTCCGGATCAACGTCCACTGCGAGGACCCGGAGATCGTGATGCGCGAGAGCGAAACGGTGAATGCTGCAGGGTTGGATGGGTTGCCCGCCTGGCACTCTGCCCGGCCCGGGACATCTGAGGCCATCGCACTGGCAACGGTGGGGTACCTCTCGCGGCGGTTCCGGGTTCCCGTGTACTTCCCACACATCGGGTCTCGTGAGGCGATCGAGGCTGTCAGATCCATTCGGGATGCTGGTACGGACTATGGCGCGGAGACCGGCCCGCAATACGTGGCGTTGACGGTCGAGAGCGAGGCTGGCGTGCTGGCCAAAGTCATGCCACCGGTCCGCAGCGCAGAAGATGTTGCTGAGGTGTGGCGCGCTCTGGCAGACGGGGTGATCACATCCTTCGGATCAGACCACATCGCATACACCCTGCAGGAGAAGCGGCCTGGGTCGATCTGGACTACTAGGCCGGCGTTCGGCGGGACAGGTTTGATCCTGCCGGTCTTCATGAGTGAGGGCGTCAACGCCAGGCGGCTCAGCGTCCGTCGACTCGCCGAGATAGGCAGCTACAACACGGCTCGTCTATTCGGCCTGTACCCACGCAAGGGAACCCTGCAGCCAGGCGCCGACGCGGACTTCGTCATTGTGGATCCCGATCGCGAGTGGACCGTCCACGCGACCGATCTACTCAGCGCCTCCGATTACAGCGTCTATGAGGGAAAAAGTCTGCGTGGCGCGGTCGTGTTGACGGCCGTGCGTGGCACGGTCGTCTACGCGGAAGGAGAGCTTCGTGTGCCGCCCGGACACGGCCGCTACTACCGGCGATTCCCTGACCTTGAAGCTGTGACGGAGGTATGACCATCCGTCGCCCCCTTGGCCCGATCACGCATGCGCCCTTCGGTTTGCGGTGTCCGCAGCGCGAGCGGGTGCGTGCCGGAATACGGCGTTCGAAAGGAGGAGGCCATCCCGACGATAACGCAGCGACGTTGGCAATACTTCCGCAACCCCTCACGAAGGCAGGAGTGAGTCACCTCATGAAGCGTCCCCCTCGACTCCGCGTCATTGTTCTCTTATCCACCGCCGCGCTTGTATTCGGCGCTTGCACCAGCAACGCGGCGTCCGCGACTGCCACCCCAGCTCCATCCCAGGCACCAGCGTCACCGACACCAGCCACCTCGACAGCACCGTCGTACGCGGCGGCCACCACGACCCCGGTTGCCTCGACGGCGCCCTCGCAGTCACCGTCGAGCGCCGTCGCCAAGGCGGCAGCGATGGGCATCCCGACCGGCTCGCAGGTGGTATTCGGGCACTCATTCTGCTACCTGTACAACGAAGGAATGCAGGTGTACAACAACGCTCCGATCGCTGCCGCGAAGGAGCTTGGTTGGAAGATCATCCCCTCCGTGGCGTCAGGCGAGGCGCCAGGCTCAGTCTCCACACAACTGACCAACATCAATACGTTGCTCTCCGAGCACATCACCTTGCTGGCGATCAATCCGTGCGACAGCGCCGGCATCGTGCCGGGCGTGGTGAAGGCCAA
>JBJKQC010000135.1:0-2889 GCA_046705745.1 Dehalococcoidia bacterium | reverse complement strand
GCGTTGTGCTCACCGTCGTCCTCAATCTCGTTTCCCGCTTCTTCCGATAGGAGACCCTCTTGACCATGCGCCGTATCCGCCTCGTCACCGAGGCGTTCGTCCAACGTCCTGCCCTTGACACCGCTGTATCCCGCGCCTTGCTCCAGCGCGCGTCCGATGGCGCGGAGCCGGAGACGTTGCGCCTCCACAGGCCGGTGCCCATCGTCGCCTTCGGCCCCCAGGACCTGCGCGCGCCCGGCTACCCCTGCGCCGTCCAGGCCGCCGTCGCCGGAGGCTTCGCGCCAGTCCAGCGGCTGGCCGGCGGCCGCGCCGCCGTCTTCCATGAGGACACCATCGCCTTTGCATGGACCATTCCCGACCCCGACCCGCGCGAGCATATTCACGAGCGCTTCCGCGAGCTTGCCGGGCTCATGGAGAAGGCATTCCGCAAGCTGGCGATCGACGCCAGGGTAGGGGAGGTTACGGGCGAGTACTGCCCTGGCGAGTACAGCGTCAACGCCCGGGGTCGCAAGAAGCTCATGGGCGTGGGCCAGCGCTTGGTCCGCAGCGCCGCGCACGTCGGCGGCGTCGTGGTCGTCGACGGCGCCGAGCGCGTGCGGGACGTCCTCGTCCCGGTCTACGACGCCCTGGGCCTGGCGTGGGACCCCTCCACCGCCGGCAGCCTGGCGGACGAAGCGCCCGGTGTGACCTACGAACGCGCTCTGCAGTCGATCATCGATGCCTTCGCCGGATGCTACGAGCTTTACCACGGGACGCTGAACGGCGACGTCCTGGCCCTTGCGGAGACCTTGGAACCGGAGCACTCCGTGGAGCGGGGTCTGTCGCCCTGACAGCCGTAGGCGTAGCGTTGACACCCTTCTTCGCTGGCCCTCACCCCATCCCGAACAGGCTCTGCCGCTTGAAGCCCAGGTAGTGCTCCGAAACGAAGTTCAGTGGCTTTTTCGCCTCGATGATCCGGTCGCCCAGCGTCCGGAACACCTCCGCCTGGCTCTCGCGGACCGAAGGATGCCCGGCCGCCAGCACATACATCTCCTGGCCCAGCGCTTCGTACTCCTCCGTATTCATCCGCGCCCGGTGGCCGCTGTGTGGCCGCAGCGCTCCTGTCCCTGGGTACCGGTTTGCCGTTGCCGGGAATTCCGGAAAGATCCCCAGCACCAGCAGGCACAGGTCCGCGATGCGCTTGTACAGCGGCAGCCGCTCCGATTCATCCGTGTCTCCCACCAGCCGCAGCAAGCTGTGTACGTCCATGTCGCTGTACCGCACCTTCCGCACGATGCCCCTGCGCACGAATACCCGGTGGGTGTAGCTGTTCACGTGCGTGAACGACGCCAGCATGCCCGAGAGGTAGTGCAGGATGGACGGCGACTCCGCCAACTTCACCACACTCTCCGTGTCGAATACCGGTAGCCGCGCTCCTCCTGACCGCTCGACCGTGTGGCCCGCCAGCCGCAGGTCCTCCACGGCTCTGCGCAGCAGTACCTCGAAGAACAGCCTAGACGATACCAAGGCGAGCGCCTCATCGGAGGCCATCATGCGGTCGAACAGGACGCCGTTCCCCAGCACGCTGCCACGGAATGCCTCGTCCTCCGCCAGCAGCCTCCGCAGCTCCTCTCGCTGCGGCACTCCCTCCATGCCGCTGTTGATGATGAAGTCAAGGTCGGCCTCACTCAGGTTGCGGTCGAGCGCATAGGAATACACGCTGTATCACCTCCTTCATGAAGTGCCCTCTCCCCCAAGCGGAAATGAGGGCGATCTCATGGTGACGCATGGCTGCCCGATAAGCCTTCGGCTGCATTATCCTCTGTGCACTGAATTATCCTAATGTACGCCCGGCGGATGCCAGGAGGTCCACATGGCGGAAATAGACGTCCTGCTGCATGGCGACTCCCTACGTACCGATATTGGCTCGCCAGCATTTTGCAGCATCACCCTTATTCGGGGGAAAAAGCTCATCCTTGTGGACTCCGGCCATGTGGGCCGCCGCAGCCTGCTCGTCGAAGCCCTGGCCGAGCGCGGCCTGACCCCCGCCGACATCGATGTCGCGGTGCTGACCCACGCCCACTGGGACCACGCCCAGAACTTCGACCTCTTCCCCAACGCTCCGCTGCTCCTCCACGGCCACGAGTTACGCTACGCCCGCCGTCCGCACCGGAATGACTGGGCCACGCCTCGTTGGACCGCCGCCATGCTGGAGTATGAGGGCCGCGTCCAGACGATTGAAGAGGGCCATGAGATCGAGCCAGGCATCCGCATCATGCACACGCCCGGCCATTCCGCCGGCACCATCGCTGTCATCGTCGACACGCCGCACGGTCGCGCCGCCGTCACCGGCGACGGCATTCAATACGCCAGTGTCGCCCTCACCCGCGTCAACCCCCTCGTTTTCTGGAGCGAGGAGGACGCCCGTAAGAGCATCGGCCGCGTGCTGGAGGCTGCCGACACCATCTACCCCGGCCACGACCGTCCGTTCCGATTGCTGAAGGACGGCGGCGCCGAATACCTCGTCCCCAAGCACCTCACCCTTGGCGGCATCGACCTGGAGGACCCCGGCGTCAGCGTGAGCATGGCTCCACGCCTCCCCGTCGTCATGAAGGACATCGAGGAGCAAACTCTGGAGTAAAACGTCCCTCTCCGTCAGTGCTTCGAAAACTGCGCCCTTTCCGTCACTCTGGCGAAAGCTCCGACAGGAGTCGCGAGTCCTCGGACCGGAGCCCAGGGACCTCCGCCGTGCAGGACATCCTTCCTCTACCCGATGCGTGTTGTCATCGGCTCGGGGTTTGAGGGGAAGCCTGTCTCGGCGGCCTCTGCAAGTGCAGGAATATCGCCACACTGGTCGTGCATCATGTCGCCATAATCCTGCTAAGACGTTAGGATGCGAGTGTTCATCCC
>JBJKQC010000134.1:0-5292 GCA_046705745.1 Dehalococcoidia bacterium | reverse complement strand
ACCCTCGCCCGCCAGCCGGTCGGCCACGCCGCGGATGTTCTCGTTCACCCCAAACGGCTCGTGGACCACCACGATGCCGGGGAACGGCCCTTCGCCCTCCGGACGGGCCAGGTTGCCGCGGAGCATTGCCCGGTCTCCGCGTAGCGCAACCCTTTCGCTCGTGACCATGACGGGGCTTACACCCTCCGCGCACCACTCTCCGCCCCACGGCAGCCGTCGTCAACCGCGCGCACCACGAGGGCGCCCTCATCCATGCCGGGGTCCTGCTCCGCCGCTACGCCTCCGAGCTCGCCATTGCCGCCTCGCCGGCGAGGTGCGCTCGGAAGAACCCCAGCGTCCGCCGCCACGCGTCCTCTGCCGCCGCGGGCTGGTAGTTCCTGTACTCCTCGTTCATGAACCCATGGCCGGCTTTCGGGTACGCGTGGACCTCCAGGCTCTTGCCGTGCCGCTCCATCGCGCCGCGCAGCCTCGGCACGCTCCCTCGCACGAACCAGTCGTCCTCGCCATGGAAGGACAGCACCGGCCCGCGGATATTCGCTACCGCGTCCAGCGAGGCCGGCCCGCGTCCGTAGAATGCCACGCTTGCCGTCACCTGGTCGGACGCCGCCGCCAGCGCCAGCGTCAGCCCTCCGCCCAGGCAGAACCCGATGACGCCGATCCGGTCTCGGCGCACGCCATCCCGGCCCTGCAAGTAAGAGACCGTCCCCAACAGGTCCTTGACCGCCTGCTGCTGGGGTGAAGCGCCCAGGAGCGCGCGGTGCACCTGCGGCAGCATGAACCGCAGCATCCCCCCGGGGCGGGACATCAAATCGGGCGCCAGCGCGGCGAAACCCTCGCCCGCCAGCCGGTCCGCGACACCACGGATGAATCCGCTCACCCCAAACGCCTCATGTACCACCACGATGCCGGGGAACGCCCCCTCCGCCTCGGGGCGGGCCAAGTAGCCACGGAGCGTCGCCCGGTTGCCGGACAAGGTGATCTCTTCACTTTTGACCATGGTGGCGCCCTCACTCCTCGCGCCTCACTCTCTGCCCCAAGACACTCCTCGTCAACCCCATACACCACTAGGGGAAGGGTCTTTCGATTCGCGACACCTCCTGAAGGGGTGAACGGTAAACAGTGAACGGTGAACGGTAAGGACCCATGGAAATCCTCCTAGGTGAAACAAGGCGAAACATAACCCGAAACAGGCCCGAAACAGGGGCGAAACACTAGCCGAAACACGCGCGAAACAGTGAAACGAGCTCCGCCTGGCCACGGCCAGATGCACGCGGATTTCCACGCGAAACATCCGCACATTTTTTCAAAGCGCATCGGCTGGGCTGTGGTGAATGGTGAATGGTGAGTTATGGTGAAGTACATTAGTTCTATTATACCACGAGATGGCATTCCCGGCATGGGCGCTGTGCGCCCAAGTCAGGCGAATCGAAAGACCCTGCCACCAGGGGTTTCACCAGGTGCCTCGGGGTCCGCCTCGAATGTAGGGCTCCCCGACTCGTTGGGACACCCCGGCACCGTCCATCGGTCCGAAGACAGCGTTCGCCGACCGCGTACCGTCCCCCACCGCCGCTTGTACGGTCCGGCGTTTCGTTCTTGCCCTCCTCCTGTGGCGCCCATCGTCAGTGACGAGCCTCCCCCGGATTTGCACCTCCCTTTGATTGGGCTATCCTTTCGCTGGTCTCGTATGCGACAAAAGTACGACCGGGATTTCGCTGCGGTCCACAGGGTATTCGCAGCCGAGGGCCGGTCTGTCACACCGACTCCTTCCGCTCCCGTACCATAAGGTACTGGTTTTTACAGAGGACGGAGTTGCAAATGCCAGCGTGACGCCGAGCGCTTGGCCAGGGCGGAAGGGAAGGATCGGGAATCATGGCGTCTACTCCCAAAGGTCCGGGGACCGGGTCCGACAAAGACGAGCGGCCGGTCTCCAGCCGGCGCGGCAGGAAGTCCGCCGGGCCGAGGAAATCTGCCCAGGCCGCACCGGCTGCCCCGGTCGCGGAATCATCCAGCAATGTGGAAGACTCCTTCCCCATCGTGGGAATAGGTGCCTCCGCGGGAGGCTACGAGGCCTTCGTTCAACTGCTGGAAGCGCTGCCCGGCCCCATCGGCGCGGCCTTCGTCTTCATCCAGCACCTGGACCCCACCCACAAGAGCATGCTCGTGGACTTGCTGTCGCGGGTCACCAGCCTTCCGGTGAGCGAGGCGAAGGACGGGATGGTGGTGCGGCCGGACCATCTCTACGTTTCCCCGCCGGCGGTCACATTGACCATCGCCAACGGGAGACTGAAGTTCGAGCCCAGCGCGGATACCCTGCACATACGTATGCCGGTGGACTCCTTTTTTCGGTCGCTGGCCTTGGACCAAGGCAGCCGGGCCATCGGAATCGTGCTCTCCGGGACCGGGACCGACGGCACGTTGGGCCTGCGCCGGATCAAAGAGGAAGGAGGCATCAGCCTCGTCCAGGACCCGGCCACGGCGAAGTTCTCCGGCATGCCGCAGAGCGCCATCGCGGAAACGGCCGTTGACTTCACGCTGGCGCCGAAGGACATAGCGCGCGAGCTGGTGCGGCTCGCCGAAGAGCCCTACGTCAGGTTCGCGCAGACCCCGCCCGTGCCGGAAGCTCCCGCTCATCCGAGTGACGAGGAGAGTCTGAGAAAGGTCCTCGCGCTGCTCAAGTCGGCAAGCGGGGTCGACTTCGCCGCCTACAAGCAGACCACGATCGTCAGGCGCACCGTCCGGCGGATGACGCTGCTGGAGAAGGAAGGCCTGGGAGAGTACGCCCAGTACTGCCAGGAGCACCCGGAGGAGATCACCGCCCTTTTCCATGACCTGCTGATCAAGGTCACCAGCTTTTTCCGCGACCCGGAAAGCTTCGAGGCCCTCAAGAATCAGGTCTTTCCAGCGCTGTTCAAAGGCCGGCCAACCGACCTGCCGGTTCGCGTTTGGGTGCCGGGATGCTCCACTGGTGAGGAAGCGTACTCCATCGCCATGGTCCTGGCCGAGTTCCTACAGGAGCGGCATCTGCCGCCGGTCCCGGTCCAGATCTTCGCCACCGATGTGGACGAGTCGGCACTGGAAAAAGCACGCCGCGGGGCCTACCTGGAAAACATAGCTCCGGATGTCTCGCCGGAGCGTCTCCAGCGTTTCTTCACCCACGTGGACCATACCTATGTCATCAACAAACAGGTCCGCGAGATCTGCACCTTTGCCCGGCACAACCTCCTGACGGACCCGCCGTTCTCCAACCTGGACCTCATCAGTTGCCGCAATCTCTTCATCTACATGGACCTCGCCGCACAGCGCCGTATCGTCCCCAGCCTGCACTTTGCGCTTCGCCCCGGCGGCTTCCTCACCTTGGGCCCCGCGGAAAACATCAGCACGGAAGACCTTTTTGCCATCGTGGACAGGAAATGGAAAATCTACGCGCGCCAGGAGGTCGCCCGCCCAGCATTGAACCTCCGAGAGCCTAGCGGTAGCGGCCTGCTTGGCGCCGCCGCTCAGGCGTCGCCCCGGCCGAGTCTCCTGGAACCGCGTGCGGTGGCGGTCCGCGAGAACGACGTCCAAAGGGAGGCGGACCACGCGCTCCTGAATTACTACATGCCGGCCGCGGCGCTCGTCAACGAGCGAATGGAAATCCTTCATTTCCGTGGGGATAACAGTCACTATCTGGCGCCTTCCCCCGGAAAGGCCAGCCTGAACCTGCTGAGCATGGCCAGGGAGGGGTTGCTGGGTGACCTCCGGGAGGCTATCGATGAGGCAAAGGAGACCGGGAATGTTGCCAGCCGCGAGGGCATCCCCGTCACCTATGATGGGTCTTTGCTGAACGTGACCGTCCGGGTGGTCCCGGTCAAGCAGACTCAGCCCGCCGCCCGCCACTACATCGTCATGTTCGAGGAGCCCACACCGCCGGCGCCGACGCGCAGGCGGAGGGCCAATACCGCGGCGACGCGTTCCCTCAATGACCTGAAGCTCAGGCAGCTGCGGAACGAGCTGGAAGCCGCCAAGGATTACCTGCAAGCCACCATCGAGGACCGGGACGCGACCAACGAGGAGCTCCGGTCCTCCAATGAGGAGGTCCTCTCCGCCAACGAGGAGCTCCAGAGCACGAACGAGGAGCTGGAGACCGCCAAGGAGGAGCTCCAATCGACGAACGAAGAGCTCATCACGGCCAACGAGGAAATCCGGCGCCACAACCAGCAGCTGGCCCGCAGCTACGATGACCTCCACAACCTCTTCAATAGCAGCCACCTGCCCATCGTCTTGCTGGGAGAGGACCTGCGCATCCGGCAGTTTTCCTCGGTCGCCCGGGACGTCCTGAATCTCATTCCCGCGGACACGGGACGGCCCATCACCGATCTCCGGCTCAACATCGGCGTGCCGGACTTGGAGCAGTTGCTTCGCCGGGTCATCGCCGAGGGCGGCATTGAAGAGCGGGAGGTCCGAGACCCCAAGGGCCGCTGGCATCTCCTCCGGATCACTCCCTATAGGACCGTCAAGGACAAGATCAGCGGGGCCGTGCTGCTCTTCATCGATATCGCCGCCGTAAAGGACGTGGACCGCCTCACCCACCTTCTGGAGGAGCGGAGACGGGCCGAGGCCGACGCCCAAGCGGCGAGGCTGTACGCCGAGAAGATTGTGGAAACGGTCCGCCATCCGCTCGTCGTCTTGGACCAAGACCTCCGGGTGCGGTCCGCGAATCCTGCGCTCTTCGAGACCTTCCACGTTCCACCGGAGCGGGTCGTGGGTAAATTCTTGTACGACCTAGAGGGCGTGCCGCCCGATGCCGCCGCATTGCGGCACGAGCTCCTCGAGCGCTTGCCGGATACCGGTGAGGAATTGGAGCTGGAGCATGAGCTTCCTCCCCTGGGAATGGTGGTGCTCTCGCTGAGCGTGACCAGAATTGAGCAAGCAGGGAACGGCAGGGGGCTGGTCCTCCTGGCCATTGACGATGTTACCGATAAACGGCGACGCGTAGATTCCCTGCGGCGTAGTGAGGCGCAATTTCGCTCCATCGTCACCCAATCGATTGTTGGCATCGTCCAGCAGGACGTGACCGGGAAATTCACCTTTGTGAACGACCGCTTCTGTGAGATCACCGGCCGGAGACGGGAAGACCTGTTGGGTAAGCGAGTCGAAGATATCACGCACCCTGACGACATCCCGGGCAACCTTACGCTCTACGAAAGGCTGTTCGCCCACGGCGAGCCGTTCATCTTGGAAAAACGCTATGTCCGGCCTGACGGCTCGGATGTCTGGGTCATGACCAATGTGAGCCCTATCGCCGGCCCGGAC
>JBJKQC010000133.1:0-3575 GCA_046705745.1 Dehalococcoidia bacterium | reverse complement strand
GCCGGATCGAGCGCGGCATCCATAGCTTTCACATGGCGACAGCCCACGAGCTAGCCGACGCGCTTGGCGTCAGGCACGAGGACCTTATCGTGCAGCGGACAACCGGCCCTGGCGCGGTTGCAGTCTTCCCAGTAGCCTTCCAACTAAGGCAGAGGAGTTCACCTGGGACAGATGGACAGTTCAGACCAATCCAAAGCTACAGCGAAGACTTGGAGGCTGCCAAGCAGCTTGCCCAACAGTCTGTCCTCGACACTGGAGAGGGAGCAGGCTACCTTGGACCTGATAGCGCACCGGGGGGAACCCTTCGTCCACAAGTTCTCGGCGCTAATAGCCAGCCAGTACGACCAACTGGGGATGTAGCTTGCCGGGTGGCCTCAAAGTTGGCGTCAAACGGCCCTCCGAGCAGTCGCCCGAAGGGCCTTCCCCATGGTCGTTATCTGGTGACCCGCAGAGGACTTGAACCTCTAACCCGCTGATTAAGAGTCAGCTGCTCTGCCAATTGAGCTAGCGGGCCACGCTCTGGAAAACATCATGATTCTAGTGGCGGCCAGCAGAGGCAGTCAAGGCGCAGAAGTCGCTCCGCCGCTTCGTTGACAGGTTTCTGGGGCAAGATTAGACTCGAATTGTCCCTCCTTTAGTCTAGTCGCATTCCATTGACGCTTCGTGACCCTCTGTCCGATCGAGGCCTATGAGCCGGTCTTCCGCCCGTGCATCCTCGGCGCCAGCCCAGAAACCGCCACCGCGTTCTAAGTCATCTTGGAACCAGACCGTGGCGTCACTCCGCCACAGCAGCTACCGGCTGCTGTGGACCAGCACGCTCTTCACCAGCGCCGGGAACTGGATACAGCAAGTCACCATTGGGTGGCTGGCATTCAACATCACCGGCTCGCCCTTCCAAGTGGGCCTAATCACCGGCCTGCGAGGGCTGCCCATGCTGGCGATGGGGCCTATTGCGGGCGTTATCGCGGACCGAGTGGACCGGCGCAAACTTCTCATGGCCACGCAGCTGCTCCTGATGGCGGCCGCGGTAGCCTTCGCGATACCGGTGCTTCTGGGGACCGTCACGCTCTGGGAAATGTACGTCTTCAGCCTCGTGACCGGCCTCGGATGGGCGCTCCAGAACCCAGTTCGTCAGAGCTTGGTGGCCAATTCCGTGCCTCCGGAGGACCTGACCAACGCCGTGGCCCTAAACTCCATGGCATTCAACTCCATGCGGATCGTCGGCCCAGGCTCCGCCGGCGTCCTCATCGAATGGCTCGGACCCGGCCCGAACTTCCTGTTCCAGGCCCTCATGTATGTGGGCGTCTTTGCAATGGTGTTGATGTACCGGCCAATGTTCCGCAACGACTACACGGCAGCCCGGCGGTCCTCCGCGCTGGCCAATCTCGCGGAAGGGCTTCGATATGTCCTCAGCCGCCCGATCCTTCTGACGCTGATTGGCTCGACCACCGTAGCGATGATTTTTGTGATGTCTTTCATCAGCTCCCAAATGCCGGTATATGCAGGTGAGGTCCTGAACAACACCAGCGGAAGTGTCTTGGGCTTGCTACTGATGCTCTACGGCGCCGGTGGGTTCATTGGGGCGTTCATCGCGGGCATGGCAGGAGGCATACGGCGCAAGGGCCTGCTCATCCTCTCGGCCGGCGCGCTCCAAGCCATAGCGGTGTTCGTCTTTTCCAACATGTCCATACTGGCCTTGGCAGGAACGCTGCTGGTGGTGGCGGGGATTTTTCAGAACGTCACTATGGCCACCACCAACGCCACTGTGCAGTCCATAATCCCAGACCGGCTCCGTGGCAGAGTGATGGGGATCTATATGGTGGCCGTGGGCACTATGCCCGTAGGCAGTCTGCTGGCAGGCACATTGGCGGAGGTCCTGGGGAGTGTCAAACTAGCGTTGAGCATAGGCGCCCTTACCGCACTAGGCTGCGTGGCGGTCATTGCGCTGTTATCCAAGGAAATGCGGCAGCTTAAGCTCTAATCGGCCGAGGGTATCCACTTGGGGGGCTGGGCCCGGTGCGGGGGCGCTATGTATGGACAACACCACTTCCACTTCCGCAACCCAATCTCCCTCGCCTCGCCCCCCTTCAGCGCGGGGCCGAACTTTTGAGGCGCTCCACTACAAAGATTACCGGTACCTCTGGTTCGCCACCCTCTTCAACAGCGGAGGCAACTGGATACAGCAGACGACCATCGGCTGGCTGGCCTACCGTGTCACGTCGTCCCCTCTCCAAGTGTCCATCATCTTGGGCCTGCGTACCTTTCCGTTGCTTCTGGCGCCGGTGGCCGGCGTGCTGGCTGATCGATTTGACCGCCGCAAGCTACTCTTGGCGAACCTCTCTTTCCTCGCGGTCCTGGCACTCGCCTTTTCAGCATCGCTGCTGGCCGGGCAGGAACAGACTTGGCATCTCTACGTTTTCGCCTTGCTGACGGGCGTCGGCTGGGCCATTAACAACCCCACTCGCCAAGCGCTCGTCGCTAACTCCGTTCCCCAAGAGAGCCTCATGAATGCCATCGCGCTCAACTCCATGGCATTCAACTCCATGCGCATTTTGGGGCCAGCTATCGGCGGTGGCATGATCGCCCTCTTCGGTCCCGGTCTCAACTTCCTCATCCAGGGCATCCTTTACGTATGCGCCACGTCCCTGATCGTCCCCTTCAGGGCCGTGCCGGGCGCAAATATGTTGAAGAAAGCGCCCCGCTCGCCATTGCGCGACCTCATGGAAGGCTTCAAATACGTCACCACCGACTCGACGGTCCGAATGGTCATTCTCGTGGCCCTAGTCCCGACCCTGCTCATCCTGGCCTTTGTATCGCCACAATTGCCTGCCTACACGGCCGAGGTGCTGGGACTGCCGGGAAGGCAAGGAGCCACGGCTCTCGGCTTGCTGCTCATGGCGGCAGGACTGGGAGGGTTCTTGGGCACTCTCCTCATGGCGCGGTTCAGTGCCGTGAAGCGGAAAGGGCTGGTTATGACTGTTGGGCTGGTGGGCGCTACCATCACGCTATTGGTCTTGTCCCAGACCCGCACACTGGCCGCGGCTTGCGGGGTGCTCGTCCTGCAACAGGGGAGCATCATGATGCTCATGACCAGCAACGCCACCGTGCTCCAGTCGCTCACTCCGGATGCCATGCGCGGACGGGTGATGGGCGTTTATATGATGAATCAGGGGATGAACCCAGTGGGGGCATCGTGGCCGGAGCGATTGCGGAGAGCTATGGGGTGCCTTTCGCCTGGGTGATAGGAGGTATCGGCAGCGTGCTGTTCGTCGCCCTCATCACCTTGTTCGCGCCCCAGTTCAGGAAACTCCAGTTGTAAAGGCCACAAGCGGTGCTGGGATCAACCGTCCAATGCTTTTTCAACCGCCCTGGCAAGCGCGGCATCCTGTTCCGGAGACGCCGTGCGGAGGTCGAGCAGCAGTGCGTTGTCCTCTATCCGTCCCATGACCGCCGGATGTCCGGTCCGGAGGCGCCGGGCCAACTCCTCCGCGCCGCCCGCGACCTCCGCGGTCGATATGCGCATGAGCCGCGTTGGCAAAGTATCCGCGGGCAGGCTGCCGCCACCGATTGCCGAG
>JBJKQC010000132.1:0-2631 GCA_046705745.1 Dehalococcoidia bacterium | reverse complement strand
CTTCTGCCGTTACGCCCACATCGCCAGCCTTTCGGTTGTCGGCGAGACCACGCCAAGTTGCGTGGGCAGACCGCTCGCGCAGGTAGTCCGCTTCTGTCCCGAGCCCACGCCTGGTCACAGGTGTGTCCTGTACTCCTACGGAAGCCGGGTTGCGCGCCGTCTTTCGTTGCTGCGTTATGTATCTTGTATACTATCCACAGAAGCTAGGGAACGTCAATGACTGCTGAAAGAGCCGTGGGCGGCGAGCCGAGTGACCTGACACAGGTGCCCGATCACGATGGCCATGTGATCCGTCTGCTTGCCACCGGCGGAACCATCGCAACGGTTGCCGATCCGGCGAGTGGCACGACCCGACCTGCGCGGACCGTGAAAGACCTTCTGGAGGGACTCGCTCCGCCGCCCGGTTTCTCGTTCGAGGCCCGTCAGCTCTCCAATGTGCCGAGCTGGTCTCTCTCCCCGCACGACATGCAGGGCATCGCGCTTGCGGTGCGGGATGCCGCTCGCGATCCGCGGGTGCGCGGCGTGGTCGTAACGCACGGCACTGCAACGCTGGAGTACACGGCCTTCTTGGCCGACTTATTCCTCGACACACGTACGCCGGTTGTCTTCACCGGAGCCATGCGCCGTGCGGACTCCCTGGACAGCGACGGGCCTGCCAACCTCAAGGACGCCGTGCGTGTCGCGGCCAACGGCATGGCTCAGGGACTTGGGGTAGTGGTGTGCTTCGCCGGGCGAGTCATCGCTGCGCGTGACGCGTGGAAGGAGCATAGGAACAGCCTGGACACATTCGTGGCCACGAGCGGAGATGTAGGACGCGTGACCGGGCGCCGCGTGCGCATCTTCCGGCGGCCCGAGCGTCGTCACGTCTTCAGCGGCCACATAGAACCCGCCGTCGCCCTCGTCAAGGCATATCCGGGCGCGGGGTCGGGGGACGTGCAGGGGTTCACCCGAGCGGGGCTGCGGGGCCTCGTGGTCGAAGGGTTTCCGGGGGCCGGGGGCATCCCGGCCCGGATGGCTGCTGGGCTTGTCACCGCCGCCGCCCACGGCACGACGGTCGTTGTGGCCTCGCGGGCTCCGCGAGGAACGCTGCCTCCGGAAATCGACGGAGGTACCGGCCAGCCATTGCGCGGAACGGGCTTTCTCTCGGCCGGGGAACTCACCGCGGAGAAGGCATGGGTGTTGCTGATGGCGGTTCTGGGTGACGCAACGGAAGCTGACCGCGTTCGCGGGTTGTTCGGTCAGGTTGCCATGCCGTGGCTACCGAGCGGGTTCGGAGCGCGGTGACGTTGAACTCAAGCGACGAGGTATGAGCTGTGGGTTTGGTTGAATCTGGTGTTGCGCGGCAGGGGCAGCTAGTGGTAGGACGGCTGCTGCCCGGGAGTGACCTGATCCGTGGCTTGGAGCAAGCCTGTGAGGAACACCGCATCCGGTTCGCTGCCGTCATGTTTGCGTACGGCAGCTTGAGCAGCGCGAGCTTCAAGGTGCTACAGCGGCCGGGTGGATCGGAGCGGGCGATCCTCATGGCGAAACAGGTCAACCGGCGCGTGGAGTTCCTCGCTGGCCAAGGCCTTGTGTGCGTTGACGAAGAGGGTCAGCGAGCGACTCACCTCCACGGGTCGATCGCAGACGAATCGGGCGCCGTCCTGGGCGGCCACTTTCTGCCTGGCGCGAATCCCGTGTACAACAACCTCGACTTCTCTCTCGTTGAGCTCCTCGGGGTACGGCTCATCCGGCGCCCTGACCCGGCGACCGACACCGTTGAAATGGTGATCGAGGCGCTCGCCGACGCTCAGGGCTGACCTTATCCGCACCTACACTCGCGACAGTCCGGCGGTATCGTGCTTTCAGCGGGCTGCTTGGCGTGCGCGGCTGTCCACCACCTCGGATAGTTCTCGAACCAGTGTGCGACGCGCACCATCGATGTGCTCTCGGACCAAGCGCTCCGCCTCTTCCGCATTCCTCCGGCGAAGGGCCTCGTAGATCTGTGCGTGTCCCTCCGCTGAGATCTCAGCGCGACCGGGATAGCGGAGCGTTAGCTTGCGGAAGTGCATGACCTGAGCGTAGATCTGCTCTAGCAGAGCAAGCAGGCGAGGGCTCCGTGCACCGACGTGGATCGCGTGATGGAACCGATCGGCATGGACGATCGACGATGGCGCCCGAGAGCGAGGTGTCGGCTGCACGAGTCCGGCCTGCTGCTCGGCGACGATGCGGCCCAACTCGGCAATCTCGGTATCGGTTAGCCGCTCCGCGGCAAGGGCCGCAGCCACTCCCACTAGCGCAGACCGCAGGCGATAGATGTCCTCGACTTCCTCGGCCGGGACAGCAGCTACGTAGATGCCGTAGTGGGGTCGAAGCTCCAACAGGCCATCCTGCTGGAGCCGACGCACGGCCTCTCTCACGGGATTTCTGCTGACCCCGAGCGACTGGGCGATAGCCACCTCGTAGAGCCGCTCTCCGGGCAGGTAGTCGCCTTCAAGAAGCGCGCTGCGCAGCGCCTGGTAGGTTCGTTCTTGAAGTGACTGCTGGTCGGCAAACGGCGTCAGGCGCGGCCTTCGGCGAAGGTCCGATCTTGACGCCATTCAGGCTCTCCCGCCATCCGGGTGGGCCTGTCCGGCACTCGGATTTGAGCGA
>JBJKQC010000131.1:0-6710 GCA_046705745.1 Dehalococcoidia bacterium | reverse complement strand
TCAGATTTGCCATGTGGTTGGTCATGACCCCCGAGGGGGCGGGCGTTGGCCCCGTGACAGGGCTAGGTTCCCCGTAGCTCTCGCCATAGTAAATATCCGGTTGGTCTACCTTGAGTGCTCCGGTTGGCGGCAAGTCTTGCAGGAGGAACTCAGGCTGGCCGGAAGGCGCGGTGCCAGTGGCGGCACTCATGACAACACCGTAGCCATGGGTATAGACCAGGTGTCGGTTTACCCAGTTTTGGGCCTGAGGGTCCAACCCGTATTGGATCAATTCCCTTGCGGCAACCAAGACCTGACGGTACTGTCCATTGATGGTGTATCGTTCCACGTTCACGTTGAGGAAGTCGTAGTAGGGACGAAACTGCTGTACCTGGTTGTAGACGTCCTTGACTTGGGCTGGGTCCCAGAGAGGAATGTTGTCGATGGTTTCGGCGTTGTTGCCGATGTCTTGAGCGAGAACGTTGTCTTGAGCGTTGTAGGCTTTCACCTGGACGTTGTCGAGACCGAACCCGTAGCGCGTCCACTGGATATTCCGCTGAATATACGGGCTCTCCCGCTCCAAGGCAGAGGGATCTACGACGAACCGTTGCACCAGGGCCGGCCAGAGAATGCCGCCAAGTATGCCCACGGCGGCCCAGAGGCCGAAAGCCGCCACGATAAGGCGCAACGACTGGCGTATGCTGGGCGCCCGCACGGCAAACAACATGATCAGGGCTGCGAGCACGGCGATGCTGGTCAGGAGCCGTAGGGCTGGCACCCGCGCGGTCGCGTCGGTGTACGTGGCGCCGGTGATTGTTCCCCCGGCGGATAAGACGGTCTCATAGATGTCCAAGTAGTGTGCAGCGGCAATGGTCAGCATGAGCGCTGCGGCCAGAATGGCCAGGTGAGTCCGCATCGGGGCTGTGATCGTGGGAGGCACGCCGCGGATGCTGAAGAGAATGGCGTAAAGCGTGGCGGAAGTCAGCAGTGTCGTGATGACCAGGCCCATGAGCCAACCCTGGGCTAGGTGCATCAATGGCATGGTGAACACGTAGAAACCGGCATCAAGACCAAACTGCGGGTCTTTCATTCCAAAGGGGACAGCGTTGAAAAATAGGAGCGCGGTCTGCCAACGGGAGGCTAGGACCGAGGCGAAGATGAGGCAAATAACAAGGGCGACGATGACCATGCCGGCTACCAGAGACGGCCTTACCCACGCTGCCACGCGGGGGGAGAAGGGGAGCAGGGGCGGCCCCCAGGCATTACGGAACGCTGTCCTAAAGCTCCACCAGAGGACGAGGCCAGCAATTGCGAATCCCGTGAGGAACAAAGCGGCGTGGGCGACGAGGACAGTGGTGAAGACTTGCCCGAAGCCGACGCTAGAGAACCAAAGCCAATCCACGTAAGCGTGGTCAAATACACTGAACAGAGTGATGAGGACACCCAGTGTGGTAAGGGCGGTGGTCACGCGGAGGAGCACATTGGCGCGCGGCGGCACGGGCTGGACCTGGGTTTTGTCCATTCCGCCTCCAGGCGGTTCGCTCTGACCGCCGCCGTGTCCGCCGTTGTGCATGGCCAAAGGGTGCGTTGCCTTTCGCCCGCGACTTACTGCAAAGAAACGGTCGTCCCCGTCACCTTGCCACCCAGGCAATCGATCAAGGCCGAAGGCCGAGTACCATTAACAATATGCGCTAGCACGCCTGCTCGCTGCGCCTCCACGCATGCCAGCAGCTTAGGGACCATCCCGCCTTTGACTATCCCTGATCCCATGAGTGCCTCCGCCATATCGGTCGTTACTCTCCCCAGCAGTCGGCCCCCAGTGTCCATCACCCCGTCCACATCGGTGAGGAACACGAGATGCGAGGCCGCCAGCGCGACTGCAATCGCTCCCGCCGCCGTATCGGCGTTCACGTTCAGCAGGCGATGGCCGTGGGCCGTATCGATGGCGATCGGAGCTATTACAGGTACGTAGCCTCCTGCCAAGAGGCTCTCTATTGGACCGATGTCGATGGTGAGCCTGCCAGCCACGAAACCTAGCCCGGGGTCCGTCACGGCCCCATCCATTAGCCCCCCGTCTGCGCCGCACACGCCGACCGCCTTTGCTCCCGCAGCCGATAGCCGTGCCACCAGCTGCTTATTGATAAGTCCTGCCAGCACCGCGGTAGCCACATCCAGGCTGGGCTCATCGGTGACGCGAAGGCCGTTCACGAACTCGGCGCGTATTCCCAGCTTGGCCATCCATGAGGTGATGGCCGGTCCGCCACCATGGACGACCACCGGCGGTCTACCTTTCTGCTGGAGGCGGGCGATGTCCTCGAACGACGTGTCCTCGGAGCCGAGGGTGCTGCCGCCGATCTTAACGAGGATGGTGTTTGTGTTGGTCATCCGAGACCCCGCGTCGCGGCTGAAGTAAAGGGCAAAGAAGGCAGTCCGCCGTGCTCATCTTTGCGCCAAGGTGATTAAGTCGTGTAGGCGCTGTTGAATTGCACATATGCTTCGGTTAGCTCACAGCCCCATGCCACAGCGGACTTATCCCCAAGTCCAAGCCGCACGGTAAGGGAAATTTCCGGATTATTCATGATGGCGATGACGGCTTCTCGATGGAAAGGGACCGGAGTGCCGGCTTCCATGATCGCCACATTGTTGATGAAGAAGCTGACCCTGTTCAGGTCAATTTCCGCGCCGCTGTAACCCGCTGCCGCGATGACTCGCCCCCAGTTGGGATCGTTGCCGTGGATGGCCGACTTGACCAGCATGGACGAGGCGATGGCCCTAGCGGCCATCCGAGCATCCTCACGGCTCGCGGCCCCTTCCACACGCACGGAGAAGATCTTGGATGAGCCTTCAGCATCCTGGACTAACTCACGTGAGAGGTAGTCGCAAACGGCATGGAGCCCGCGTTGGAATGCGGTCGCTTCGGGCGTGCCTGCCTGTATGCGCGGGTTCTCCGCCGCTCCGTTTGCCATGAGAAGCACCGTGTCGTTGGTGCTCATGTCCCCGTCGATGGTGACCATGTTGAAGGTATCGTCCACGGTCTCTCGGAGGATACCTTCGAGCAGCGCAGGGTCTATAGCAGCGTCCGTGGTCAGAAAAGCCAGCATGGTAGCCATGTTGGGGTGGACCATGCCGGCGCCCTTGACGCACCCGCCGATAACCACTTCCTTGCCTGCCAAGTCCAGTCGAAGGGCTACCGACTTGGGCCGGCGGTCTGTTGTCATGATGCAGCGCGCAAAGCTGGAGCCACCCTCCCTGGAGAGCCGGACTTGCGGCACCCCGGACCGGATGAGCGCCATGGGCAGCTCCACCCCAATCACACCCGTGGTGCAGATAGCCATCTCTTCCGGTGATAGACCGACATGCTCTGCGGCGAGCGCTACGCTCTCCTTGGCGTCTATGAGTCCTTGCTGTCCCACTCCAGCGTTGGCGATGCCGCTGCTGACGAACACGGCGCGCACGCGGCCTGCGTCTACTCGCTCACGGGTAAGAGTCACTGAGGGCGAGACGAACTTGTTTTTCGTGTACATGCCCAAGGTGGTGCATGGCCGCTCCGACAAAAGGATGCCGAGGTCCATTTTGTCTTTGGCGTACGTCTTGATGCCGGCATACGCCGCGCCAGCGATGAACCCTCTGGGGGTGGTGACCATCCCGCCTGAAATGAACTCGGGAGCATCGCTCATGCTGCGCCTCGGGGAACGTAATAACGCCGTTAAGGGAAAGGGAGTGTACCAACTCCGGCCCGCCCCCTCAACAAGCGGCATGTGAAGTAGTGGTCCATGACCAGGGTGAAGAGTCAGCCTAGTCTGGCGCTACGCATAGTTGGCATGGACAAACCTAGTCTATTGGACGAGCCAGCGTCATTGACCGTGCCATTCTCCTCACTCATGCTTATTTGCGGTCGCGCCCACTGGCAATGGGTGGACCCTTGGAACATCTCTCGAGTTGCGGTATCAGTCCTGCTTCGCGCGCTGCTCCACCCTGCCCTAATGATGTTGGCCGTCGTGTCCGCGGCATGTGCTCTCGTGCCTGCTTCTGCAGTCACGGTCCAGCCAGTCAAGGCTGCCCGTTTCAGTCTCCGAACGCAGCAGGGAACAGCTCCGCTTCGAGTCCAGTTCAATGCTGCTGTTTTGGCTGCCGGTGACGCGAGCGGGACATCGCTTCAGTGGGACTTCGGGGATGGCGCATCGGCCGTTGCAGTCCAAGGGGACCATACCTATACTCACGCGGGCACATTCACCGTGCGATTGAATGTCGTCTCCGACGGCGTTGTCGCGGATTCCTACACGTCGAAGGTAGTGGTGCGTCCCGCCGAGTTGGCCTCCATTCGTCTTGACCCTAGCGCTTCCAGTCTTTTCACGGGCAATTCTGTATCTGTAGCTCTCCAAGGCTATGACCGCTTCGGAAACCCGGTGCCCATTGAGCATGTGACTTGGAGCGCCACCGATGGCACGGCGGTCACCTCCACTGGTAGCACCGCCCTGTTCACCGCCGGGCGTCAGCCCGGTACCGCGGTTGTCACCGCCACGGCAAGCGATGGCACTGCCAAGGTCGAAGCCGCAGCTTCCCTCGCCGTACGTCAGGGGTACTGCACGACCGAGCGCCAGCAGACCCAGTGGACCGTGCAGTGGCAGACGGCAAATGGAAACGGGCCTCCGCCGACTTCGCCACTTCCAGCTACCTTCACCCTGGATGGACCACCGGCAGCGGCACAGGGTTTATCCGTGACGGGTCTTCAGGCCTCGTCGCAGATAGTGGTCAGGCGTCAAGGGCCCGTGCACTTCGAGGTAAAGGGTACCGGCGCCTTGCGTCTGACCGTCGATGGCACCGCTGTACTGGACGGCCAGGGCGGCGGCGATGTGCTGGTGAACTTGACTCCCGGTGTCCATGTCTTGGGCCTCGACTACACATGGACTGATACCCCGGACCTGAGCTTCAATGCCGATGGCGACGTGCTGGAATGGGACGCGATTGCCCAATGCTCCGGAGGCTATGTAACGCCGCCGGCTCCAGGTTATGCGTTGCTGGTTACGCAAGCGCCGATCACGACTGTCGCGGACCGATTTGGCGTGCCCGCTTCTGCCCTGGTGCGCACACAGGAAGGCCGGCGCGAAGCGCTGTTGATACCAGGGAAAACCCACTCCGCCGTGCCAACCAAGGTGATTCTTGTGAGCGGCCTGGGCTCTCAGGAGACATGCAGCCCCAATGACCCAACGAATGAGCATCTCCTGACCATTGCCCACGCAGTCCAAGAGTACGCTTGGAAGCAGACAGGCGTGGTGAGCGCCATAAGCGGCAATGATTTCGTAGGCTTCAGCTACAGCGGTACCTATGTAGACTGCGGCGGAAGCGGCGCGCCTCCCGCCGCTAACCCTTCGGCTTCCGGGGCAAGGGCGGTATACACCAGTCAGAATACGTGTGAAGGCATTGCATCGGCCGCCGCCAAGCTGGGGCGGTTAGTGGGCGATGTCCTCGCGGAGACGCCCAACGCGCATATCTACCTTATCGGTCACAGCCTGGGCGGCATGGTGGCGGCGTACTACCTGGCCACGGCACCGGCGAACTCCGGCATCGATGCCGTACAGGGGTTGATCACCCTGGACTCACCGCTGGCCGGCTATCGCGGACCCGAGATCGGTCTTTCGTGCGCCCCCGACAGTCCCACGAGAATGGACCTGCGGGCCGCCACTTCGGTGGTGCCTACTATTATGGGCCTCGGCGACACTCCTTGGGCCCATAAGACTCTCGCCATCAACTCTACCTTCGTGGGCAATGCCATTGGGCCCGACGTCATGACGGTTTCTTGTGACCCGCCCGCCCCTCCGTCCGGGGGCCTGCTCAGCTCGCTGATCACCATGGCTGTGGACACGTTTGTCAGCGAGCACGACTGCGGGTTCACCAGTCCCAACGCTCTTCAGGCCATGGCCCAGATGGTCGATGAGCCCGGCCCAACCGCCACGCCACAACCCACCCAGGCGTCAACAGCCCCCACAGCGCAATAGCCCCAGCCGGAGCGGCTGCTCAGGCGTACCGCTGGAAGATGCCCTCGAATTTGGCCAGCTTGAACTGAACCATATTCTCGGCCACGTGGCGGGCCCGCCGTTGCTGGTCCTCCGATGTGATGAGCCGAGCGATGAGCTCTGCCGACTGGGCCGTGTGCTCGATATCGGCGCCTTTGTGGACGACGAAGAATTCCATGGCGTCGTCGGACACGCCGTAGTTCTTACGGAGGTACGTGTCGAACTCCTCTGCGTAGCGCTGGACCATGGACTCGTTAGTCAGGGCTGAGGTGCGGTTCTGCACCACGTCGCCCACCAGCATGCCATGGAGCACGGCGCCGGTGTGAGCTACGCACTCGTAAATGGGCATCGCCTTAGCGAAGTCCTGCTCCGTCAGCCCCAGGGCCAGTCCAAACTTCTTCACCATGTTCGGGTGCGTCAGCTCATCGTCCAGAGACCAGGCGAATCGGGTGAAGACCTCGTCGTTGTGAGCGTTTTTCAGTGCGCTCAGGGTGAAACCCTTCAGCACCGACATGTTGTGGATGTAGTGCTGGATGGCGAAGCCCTGAAGCTGCCGCACGGAGAGGGTCCCGTTCCGTAGGCCGGTAAAGTAGCGGCCTTCCATGAGCTGCTGGATGCCCGGTTGAATGACCTGCCCAACAAGGGCCTGCACGAACTCTCGATTTTCGACGCTTGTAGTCATCGAAACACCCCCTTTCTCGCCTTCGTTCACTATTT
>JBJKQC010000130.1:0-3415 GCA_046705745.1 Dehalococcoidia bacterium | reverse complement strand
AACGAAGGTGGATGACCACACCTTCGACGGCGCCATGAAGGCGATAGTGGGGCCGATTTCTGGAGACTTCACCTTCCGAGCTCAAATCGTCGAGAGCGAATCCCCATCGAGGCTCGTGGCGGAAGTGGAGGGCAAGGACTCTCTGACGAAGAGCACCGTGACTTCGGAGATCGCCATGACGCTGGCCGTGCTTGCGATGGGCGAGACCGAAGTTTGGTATAAGGCGGAAGTCGAGGTGCGGGGGCGGCTGGCCATCATCGGAGATATGGTGCTGCGGGCGGCCGGCGCGCAGACCATCGAGGAGTTCTTCAGGCGGCTGCGGCGGAAGGTGGAAGGGGCGGCCGTGTAGGCCAGTTTCGCGGCCGGACGGTCGGCACGGTAGGACAGGAGGCTGGCACATGGAGCGTGGGCGTTCCTATGACGTTATCGTCATCGGCGGCGGGTCGGCGGGCTGCGTGGCGGCGGCCCGGTTGTCTGAAGACTCGCGGCGCCAAGTGCTCCTCCTTGAGGCAGGGCCGGACCCTTTGCCCGTGCCGGAGTCCATCGCGGATGCGTCCCAAGCGGCCCGGGCCCTTCTCGAATCCCCTTACGTGTTGATGTACCCGACACAGCGAAGGGGCGACGGCAGCACCTTTTACAAGATCAGCGGGCGGGTCATGGGCGGCGGTTCGTCCGTGAACATGATGGCGGTAGTGCGCCCGACCATGCACGACCTGGACTCCTGGGCAGAGGCCGGCAATCCCGGCTGGTCCTATGACGACTGCCTCCCGGTGCTGAAGCGCATCGAGTCTGACCAGGACTATGGCGACAGCCCCATCCACGGGACGGACGGCCCGCTGTACGTGAAACGGCCGTTCACCCTGGACATGCCGGCATCGGCGCCGGTGAGGGCGTTCATCGACCGGGCATTGAGCGTGGGATTGCCCCTGTGTCCAGACCTCAATGTGCCAGATCCGTTCGGCGTATGCGGCTCGGCGTATAACGTCAAAGACGGAGTGCGGCAGTCCACGGCCGTGGCCTATCTGGGACCGGCGCGAGGCCGCCCCAACCTTCATGTCGCCGCCGAGGCCAGCGTGGTCTCGCTGAAGACGAATGGCGGCCGCGTCCAAGAGGTCGTGTATGAGAAGGACGGCCAGACGTTTACCGCGGCAGCGGACCAGGTAGTGCTCAGCGCAGGCGCCTATCACAGCCCTCAGCTTTTAATGCTTTCTGGCATAGGGCCGGCGAAGGCGTTGGAACGGCTGGGTATCAAGGTTGCCCACGCTCTGGAGGGGGTGGGCGAGAACTACCAAGACCACGCGACCATGACGCTGACATTTGAGGGGCGGGAGGACTTCGACCCCGATTGGGTGGTGCCGCGCTTCAGGCTGATGATCAAGAGCGCCCCCGGCCTACCATGCGGAAACTTCCACGTCTTCATGCGTCCGCCGACCATCATGCAGGGCCTCAAGCCGATGATGCCGGTCTCGGCAAACCTCGTCGAGCAGCGATCGAGGGGGCGAATCTCACTGAAGAGCGCCGACCCCCATGAGCTGCCGGAGGTCCAAGACGCCATGCTGGAGCACCCAGAGGACCTGGAGGCCATGACCACGGCCATGGAGTTCGTGTACGATCTTGTCCAGCACGACTCCATGAAAGAGTTTTATGGGCCGCTCCTCCAACCCGGACCAACGGATGACTGGCGGCAATTCGCTCTCAGCAATTACGGCAGCTACCACCATGGCGCGGGCACCTGCAAGATGGGCCCGGCCTCGGACTCCATGGCTGTGGTGGACCAGAAGCTCCGGGTGCACGGGCTGGAGAACCTGCGCGTAGCGGATGCCTCGATCATGCCGACCGTGGTCCACGCCAACACCAATGTAACGTCGATCATGATCGGGGAGCGCGTGGCCGATTTCATCCGGGAATCGGGCGGGTAGTCCGGCGCCCAAAAACTCGAGGACGATTGACTGGCTTTCGCAGGGCACGATTGAGCCCTGTCCTTCGTTCGGCGTGCGTCCCAGGCCCCAACTATTTCACCGGCAAGGAGACCCTCATGTCCGACATTCAACGCACCAATCCCCCGGGCCTCGCCCCGCCGCCCGGCGGGCGGTATGCCCATGTGGTCAAGGCCGGTAACCTCGTGTGGATCGCGGGGCAGACGGCGCGCTTGCCCGATGGCACCATCGCCGGCAAAGGCGACGCTTACACCCAGTCCAAGCAGGCCATTGCCAACCTCAGGACGGCCATCGAGTCCGTGGGCGGGACGCTGGCAGACATCGTGAAAGTGACTATCTTTTTGACCGGCGAAGAGCACATGGAAGGCTCCCGGCGCGCTCAGAACGAGTACGTCGGCGAGAACCCGCCGCCAGCCAGCACGATGGTCATCGTGAAGGCGTTGGCGCAGCCGGACCTGCTGGTGGAGAAAGAGGCGGTCGCCGTGGTGGGCCGGTAGGGACCCTTCATCTTGTCGCAGCCATCCCGCGTCAGCCGCGGCTTGCCTTTCATGTCCATGGCGGCTATGGTCTCAGTTACCGATATCGAGATCTGAAAGAGACGTCTCATGGACATCGGGATTGTCGTGCTGGTCGTGCTGAGCCTGGCCTTTGCCTGGAGCATGGGCGCTCACTATACGGGTGCCGTCATGGGCATGCCCCACGCGTCGGGCTCGATAGCCGTAGCGCCCGCTCTACTTAGCATGGCGGTCATGACCGTGCTGGGCGCCACGTTCGCCAGCCACGGTGTGCAAGAGACCGTCGGGCTGCGCATCATCGACCCAAGCCAAGTCGATGTCCGCATGGCCATTATCATCGAGTTTGGCGCCTTCCTCCTGACGACCGCCTACACGTACTTCAAGGTGCCCACGTCCACCATCCAGATACTGGTCTTCTGCGTCGTTGGAACGGGCCTGGCCGCGGGCGCATCCATCCACTGGGGCACCATCGGGATACTGGCGCTCACCTGGGTGCTGGCGCCGCCGGTCGCGGCAGCGTTGGGCTTCGTGGCCACCAAGGCTTTCGACCTGTTCCTTCCTAACGCCAAGGGTGTGACGGAGCCAGGGCGGCTCGCCGTGCTGCCCGTCGTGCTGGTCGTAGTGGGGCTGATGGCCTCCTTCGTCCTAGGCGCTAACGACGTAGCCAACGCCATCGGCATCTGGGCTTCAGTCCATCTTTCCAGCTATGGCGTGGCAGGGCTGGCGGGAGGCGCCCTCATGGCAATCGGCGCGCTGACGTGGGGGCGGCGCATCCTGAAGCGCGTCGCCTTCGACATCGTCAAGATGGACCTGGCCATGGCCAGCGCCGCGCAGTTCGTACAGGCACTGGTCGTCATCCTGGCGGTCACTCAAGGGCTCTTCACATCCATGAACCAGGCATTGGTGGGGGCCATGGCCGGCACGGGCTTGGCGCGCGGACGCCAGACGGTGCAACGTAGAACG
>JBJKQC010000129.1:0-2565 GCA_046705745.1 Dehalococcoidia bacterium | reverse complement strand
GCGAGACGCCGGCCTCGTTCAGGGCGCGGCGCTCGAACTCCTCGCTGGTCATCCCCGTGCCCTTGATGCTGGGGAAGGCGTAGAAGGCGCCACGGGCCAGGGGACAGGCGATGCCCGGCAGGGCGTTCAGCCCCGCCACCAGCAGGTCCCGCCGCTCCTTGAACTCCGCCACCATCTCCCGCACGGGCTCCTGCGGCCCGGTGAGCGCCGCCACCGCCGCCATCTGGGCGAAGGCCGCCGTGCAGGAAACGCTGTTGGTCACCAGCCGCGTCACCGGCTCCACCAGCTCCTCCGGGAATATGCCGTAGCCCACGCGCCAGCCTGTCATGGCGTAGCTCTTGGACAGCCCGTCCAGCACCACCGTGCGCTCCGGCATGCCGTCGAACCGCGTTATCGACGTGTGCGAGCCCTCGTAGTAGAAGTCCTTGTAGATCTCATCGCTCAGCACCACCGAGCCGGACTCGTTGGCCAGCTCCGCGATGATTTTCAGCGTCTCGTCCGGCATCACGCTGCCGCAGGGGTTGTTGGGAGAGTTGACGATGACCAGCTTGGTCCTGGGCGTGAACAGCTTTCGCAGCTCGTCCGGGTCCGGGTTGTACTCCAGCTCCTCGCGCAGGTGCATGGGGACCGGCGTGGCGCCCGAGAACCGGATCATCGACTCGTAGATGGGGAACCCCGGGTTGGGGTAGATGACCTCGTCCCCCGCCTCGCACAGCGCCAGGATGGTGAAGAACATGATGGGCTTTGCGCCGGGCGTGATGACAATGTGCGCCGCCGGCACCTCATAGCCCAGCCGCTTGCTCATGTCGGTCGCGATGCACTCGCGGACCTGGGCGATGCCGGCCGACGGCGTGTAGTGGGTAAAGCCCCGATCCAGCGCTTCCTTCCCCGCCACGACGATGTGCTCGGGCGTGTCGAAGTCCGGCTCGCCGATCCCCAGGAACACGATGGACCGGCCCTGCGCCTCCAGCGCCTTCGCCCGCGCGAGCGCTTCGAACGCCGTCTCCGTCCCCAGCAGCGACATGCGTGAAGCAAGCTTCACGAGCCCTGTTCCTCGGTGGCGTTGTACTGCCGAATGGAGCTAGAGGCTTCGGTCAGGAGCCGTGGCAGGTCGGTCTGCACAATGTTCCATAGTGCCGTGGGGTCGACGTCAAAGTACGCGTGGATGAGCCGATTGCGAAGCCCGATAATCTGCCTTGTCTGTGTGATCTTGGCCTCGAACGACGGCTCGGCCCGGATTAATGCCACGACTGCCTCTCCGATGATCTCAAGGTTGCGTTCGACGAGTTGCCGCAGGCCCCGCTCGGCGACGAAGGCCGGGAAGTCCTTATCTGCTGTGATCGAAGTGATGTACTCGCCGGCGTCGATGATGTCGAAGAGCCAGGCCCTGACATCACGCCGCTTCATAAAGGGCCACCTGGTCGTTTTCCATGGAGGCGCGGAAGTACGGGTTCCGAACGTAGACCGGATTCACAATGTCGACATCTCGACCGAAAAGCTCTTCTAGGTCAAAGAGTAATCCGAACCAGTGAGATCCTTGCTCTACTGGGCCCATCGGCTCCCACTCGACGACAAAGTCGAGGTCGCTCCGCGCCGGGTCGAAGTCGCCGGTCGCGGCCGAGCCGAACAGCGCGAGCCTCCGCACCCTGTGCTTCTTGCACAGCGCCGCTAGCTCTTCCCGCCGCTCCTCCACGATGGCGTGGACGTGTTTCGTGCCGCCGTTCTCCATGGCCGGAAGTATATAACGTCCGGCGCCGCAGGCTGCCCGCCTACGCCACGGATGCTTGTGGCCGCTCTTGCCGCAGGCGCTTGGGCGCCGGCGGCCGGCGGGCCATGAGGAAGAAGACCATGCTGACGCCCGTTGCGATACCGATGATGAGGAACGGAATGCGGTAGGACCCCAAAGCGTCATACATGATGCCAGCGAACACGGGGCCTACAATGCTGCCGATCTGCGTGATCGTATTGGACCATCCGGTGATCACGCCCATGTTCCGCGGCCCAAAGTACTCCGCGCGTATGGCCATCATCAGCGGTCCTCGCAGTCCCCAGCCCAGCCCGTGCAGGGCCACGGCGGCGATGACAGGCGCCGGCGACGCCGTTAGCGCCAAGATGATGAACGCGCTGCTGTGGCCGAACATGGCCAGCGCGGCGATGATCCGCTTGCTGTACAGGTCGCCCAGGAAGCCCCCGCCGATCTGTCCGACGATCTGCATGACCGTGATGAGAGTGAACAGCAACGCGACCCGCGTGGCGTTCCAGCCGTTGTCGTCCACTAGGTACGGGACCAGGTGCACGGGCATCGTCGCCACGGCCAAAAGGGCCATGCCGTGCCCAATGGCGATGAACCAAAAGGACCGGTCACGCACCGCCTCTTGGATGGTGAAGTCCGCCTCCGTTCGAAAGAGGGCGGGCCGGGAGGCATCGGCCTTGTCCAGTCGCGGCGCGCCGCCATCAGGCAGCAGCCCAAAGTCCTCCGGGCTGCGGCGGAACACCAGCGAGGCCGGAACGCCAACGAGCAGCACGGCGATGCCGCAGATAACCACCGTCTCCCGCCACCCCAGC
>JBJKQC010000128.1:0-3523 GCA_046705745.1 Dehalococcoidia bacterium | reverse complement strand
TGTGAGTGGCCGTGGCGACGGCGCCATTGTCGAAGGTGAAGGTCGCGGTGTAATAGCCGGGGATGTTCCGCTCGGGCATCCACCAACCGACCTTGGCGTAAACGTCCTTCATCATGCCGCCGCCCAGGAGGCGGAGGGAATCGAGTTGGTGTGGGCCCTGGCGGAAGGGCACGCCGCCGCCCTGGGCAAAGTCGAGCTCATCAGGGGTCCGAGGGCGAAGCATCCAGTCGGTGTAGGCGAGGATCGTGATGGCCTTGAGCTCACCCAGCTCGCCGGACTGAATAACCTTCCGCATGACCCTGTAGGGCAAACCGAAGCTGGCCGTGTGGGCGCAGACGAGCTTGACACCGGCCTTGTTGCACTCCTCCACCATGGTCTCGCACTCCTTGAGCGAGATGGCCATGGGCTTCTCTATCAGCACGTGCTTGCCGTTGCGGGCCGCTGTGATGGTATGCTCGGCATGAAACCTGTTGGGCGACGCGATATATACGGCGTCTACGTTTGGATCCTTGCATATCTCCTCAGCCGTCGCGTACACGTTGGCTTCGGGGAAGCGCTCCTTGAAGCGTTGGCGCGTCAGCGGCACCACGTCGCAGCCGGCGACGAGGTTGATGCTGTCCGGTTGCTGGATGGCGGACCGGATGATCTCCAGCCCTCCGACGCCCACGCCAATGACTCCGATGTTGATCCTTCTCGTAGCTTTCTCTACGACCATCTAGCGCCACCTCCATTCGGTTCTAGTGTTCAAGCAGCAACGCATTCTCACGCTAAATTGGCCTCACGTACAGCCCGCGAGGCTGAGCCCCGGTGATGGCCATCCTATCTGAGTTGTTCAGGGCCCAGCGAACCTAAGGAGGGAACAGCAAGGCGAGTGGGGCGGCAACCTGGTTCGTAACGAGACCCACAAGCGCGCCGAGAGTTCCGGCACTCCCTCACCTTGGCTGGCGCCCAGACGGCCCGGCCAAAATGGGATAGCCGAATTGCTAGTCATTTTCCGGCGTTGGGTCCGGAGTCAACTCTCCCGTCTCGGTATTACGGAGAATGAAACGCATGGGCGCCAGACAAGGCAACTTGCGGACAACCCTTGGATATTGTAGGTACTTTTGAGGTGGCAGACTCAACCAACCGACTTGAACGAACAAGCGTTACCCCCTCACTCCACAGCGTACCTAGCTCCACGAGGCCCGTCGGCTGGTCGCATTATAGCGTGCCTGGTACCTTACGCCTGTTCGTTCGTGCACCGAGGATAGCCCGTGAGCTTGCCCTGAGAGGCGATTGCCGCTCCATGCTATACTCGGCACGCTTCCAAAAACTGCCGTCCACGATTGCCGCATCGCATGAAAGCAGAAATCATCGCCGTTGGCACAGAACTTCTCATGGGCGAGACGCAGGACACCAACTCGTCCTGGATCGGCAGTCGCTTGCCGACCATCGGCCTAGAGCTTCAATGGGTGACCATCGTCGGCGACGACTTGGGCCGGGTCACGGAGATCCTCGACCGCGCCTGGCGACGGTCCGATGTCGTCCTGACAATTGGGGGCCTCGGGCCTACGTTGGACGATCTGACGCGTCACGGCATTGCCAACATGCTGGGTGAGCAAATCACTCTGGACCCGACCCTCAAGGGGTGGTTGGAGGAGAACTTTCGGCGGCGTGGGATGCTGATGCCCCAGCAGAACCTGCGACAGGCGAGCATCATCCCATCCGCTGTCGCCATCCACAACACCCTGGGCACTGCACCGAGCTGGTGGATAGAGCGTGACGGCAAGATCCTGGCCACGCTGCCCGGCCCGCCCCGCGAGATGATGAACCTGTGGACCTCGGAGATCGAGCCGCGCCTACGGGAGCGCATTCCTTCCGAGGTCATCCGCTCACAGACATTCAAGACCATCGGCCTGAGCGAGGCGGCGGTGGATGAGCTCGTCCGAGACGTCTACGACATGCCGGGACTCGTGTTGGGTGTCTACGCGAAGCCTGACGGCATCTACGTGCGGGCCATCGCCCACGCCAAGAACGAGGCGGACGCCCTCAATACGCTCCTTGCTGCCGAGGAGCGCATCCGCGCCGGGCTTGGCGACTACATTTGGGGCACGGACGAGGATTTTCCACCGGAGAAGGTAGGGGAATTCCTGAAGGAGCGCGGCGCAACGCTGGCCGTGCTGGAGTCCTGCACCGGAGGCATGATCGCCGCGGCCATTACCGACATCCCCGGCTCGTCCGACTACTTTATCGGCGGTGCTGTCACCTACAGCGTGGACCTGAAGGTCAAGGCCGGCGTTCCCGCCGAGACCATTGAGAAGCACGGCGTGTACAGCGCTCAGACCGCTGCCGCAATGGCCCAGGCCGCACGGATGACCTATGGCGCCGACTACGGCATCGGGGTGACTGGTGTGGCGGGGCCGGGCGACTCCGCGGGCGTGAAGGCCGGTACCGTGTGGATTGCTATTGCAACACCCGACGGCGTCGACGTCCAGCAGCACCAGTTTCCCTCGCGGCGTCCCCTTGTTCGCAACCGCGCTGTCACTATGGCGCTCCTCCATCTCATGCGCATTCTCCAGAAGCAGGAGAGCGCCCTTTAACAGCGGTAGGTGCGCGACCTATAGCCGTTGCATAAGACGCAACCGCGGGACGTCGAGCGCCTTGCACAGCGAGTGCTCCAGCCCCGATTCCTTCGGCTCCGCCCAGGACAGGCTCTAGTCTTTCCCCTTAGGGAGAAGGGGCTTCTTGGATCGAGACTGCTTGCAGTTGCCGTTCCGTTAGCTTGGGCCGCGGCGAAAGGCCTAACAATGTCCCGCCAACGGCCAACATGGCGAACGCCGCCCACCACGCGATAGCATAGCTGCCCGTCGCGTCATGGATGACGCCGGCTGAGGCCCCGCCCAGCGCGCTGAACCCCAGTGTGATCGGCGTGGCCATGCCCCGAATGGCCCCGATGTTCCGACGGCCGAAGTAGGACGGCCATATCTGCGTCTGCAGGAGCATGACCGTGCCAATGCCGGTCCCAGAGAACACCCCCGCCAGGAAAAGGTGCCAAGTCTGGGTGGCGGCCATGGTCATGAGGAATGCCAGCATGAAAGAGGCAAAGCCACCCACGGCCACGAACCGAGGCTCGACCCGGTCCAGCACCCGCGCCAGCACCAGGGACGCAATCACTTGACTGAACGCCTGTGTCGAGTAGCTCAGAGCGGCAGTGTGAGCAGGGAAGCCCTTGGACGTGTAGTAGGGCACCCAGAAGAGGGAGAGCGCGCCCATGGCGAGCATGAGCGTGCCGAAGGAGATAGCCAGTCGCCAGAAGGTGCCCGTGCGGACGGCAGCCTCCAGCGCCCATGAATGCTCGACGGAGTTCGCGGGGTGAGAGGTCGGCGAAAGGACAGGGGCAGGGAGAGCGGACCGCGTTCCATCCGGCTCGAGGCCCATGTCCTCTGGACGGTCTCGGACGACCAACAGCGCGAGCAGGAAAATGACAGCTCCACCAGCCCCAGCCACTAGCATCCAGGCCTCGCGCCAGCCCACCAACTCGATC
>JBJKQC010000127.1:0-5197 GCA_046705745.1 Dehalococcoidia bacterium | reverse complement strand
CTATTGTGTTGAGTGGCGGCAGCGCCTACGGTCTCGCCGCTGCCAATGGCGTGATGCGCTATCTGGAAGAGCGCGGCATCGGCCATCGCGTCGGTGCCTTCACGGTCCCCATCGTTGCCAGTGCCATCATCTTCGACTTGGGCATTGGAGCGAGTGATGTCCGTCCCACAGAGAGCGATGGCTATGGGGCCGCTGCGGCCGCTGGAGCGGGGATGGTTGCGCAAGGCACCGTGGGGGCAGGAACCGGCGCCACCGTCGGCAAGGCGCTGGGGCGGGGCGCCGCCATGAAGGGCGGCGTCGGCTCGGCAAGCATGGACATCGGCGATGGGGTCGTGCTGGCGGCGCTGGCGGTGGTGAACGCCGTTGGCAGCGTGCACGACCCAGACACCGGCGAACTGCTGGCGGGCCCGCGTGGAAAGGACAAACGGCCGATGGACAGCCTGCGCATATACGCCGACCCGAAGTACGGGGTCCGCCAAGCGCGAAAAGAGACGCCAACGCCCGAGCGGCTGGGCAATACGACCATTGGGGTCATCGCTACTTCCGCGGGCTTGACCAAGGCCCAGGCTAACCGACTTGCGAGCGTCGCCCATGATGGACTGGCTCTCGCCATTCGCCCTTGTCATACCATCCACGACGGGGATACGGTCTTCGCCCTTGCCACCGGCCACGTCGACGCGCCGGACGAGTTCCCTCGCCTGTGCGCCCTGGCGCCGACGGTGATGGCGCGGGCAATCGTCAGCGCCGTCACACATGCCAGCAGTCTTCACGGCTTCCCGTCTGTAAGCGAGGTGCGCCGCCATGGCTGATCTGCCTTCCGTCGGCTTCATTGGGGCGGGTCGCACGGCGAACGCGATCGCTCCAGCATTCGAGGCCGCTGGCTACGTGGTGGTGGCTGTTGCCAGTAAAACGCGGGCCCATGCCGAGAGGCTTGCGAAGGATCTCACGTCTTGTAAGACAGCCGTCCCCCAGGGAGTCGCGGACGCCGCGGACCTCGTCTTTATCACGACAAGCGACTCAGCGATTGCCGAGGTCGCAGAAGGTGTTGCATGGCGCTCGGGCAAGGCGGTAGTCCACTGTAGCGGCGCTCTTACACTGGCCCCGCTGGCTTCCGCGTACGGGCAGGGCGCGTCGGTCGGGTCTTGGCATCCCATACAGACGTTTGCTGGCACATCACGGCATGATCTGCTGACGGGGGTGACGGTCGGCATCGAGGCTACCGGTGAGCTGCTCGAAATGCTCTCGGACCTCGCCTTTCGTGTCGGCGCCGCCCCCATGGAAGTGCCGCCCGGCGTTCGCGCCCTCTACCATGCTGCGGCCGTCATGAGCTGCGGGTATCTGACGACCCTTCTGGACCAGGCCGTGCTCCTTTGGGAGCGAGCGGGCCTGCCCGAACAGCGGGCTCTGCCTGCACTGGGTCGCCTGGCCGAGACCACGGTGGCTAACGTCCGGGACCTGGGGGCACAGGGCGCTCTCACTGGCCCTGTCGCTCGGGGCGATACCGCAACCGTTAGGCTGCATATGGATGCAATCCGGGAGTTTGCGCCGGGTATTTTGCCCTTGTATGAGACGCTGGCCCAGTATTCGGCTGCCACGGCAGGTCTGGGGCGTGACTGGGAAGCCGCTCTCTCGCTGGGTAGGCCTGCTGCAAATGAGCCTCGCGCAAAGAAGGAGGAATAGGTCATGCCGGTGCGGACATTGAAGCTCCAGGAGATGAAGCAGGCTGGGCAGCGCTTCCCCTGCGTCACGGCATATGACTACCCTACGGCCCGCTTGGCGGACGAGGCCGGCATCCCGCTTATCCTCGTGGGGGACAGCCTTGGCAACGTGGTGCTGGGCCACAGCACCACCGTTCCCGTGACCATGGATGACATGGTCCACCATTGCCGTGCCGTGACGCGCGCCGTGAAGGAGGCTTTGGTCGTCGTGGACATGCCTTTTATGGCCTACCAGGCGAGCGCGGAAGAGGCCATGCGGAATGCCGCTCGCCTCATGCAAGAGGGTGGCGCCCATGCCGTGAAGCTGGAGGGCGGAAGGCCGGTGGCCGAGACGGTCCGGAGGCTCACGGAGGCCGGCGTGCCGGTGATGGGCCACCTGGGCTTGACCCCGCAGTCCGTCAACCAACTCGGCGGTTATCGCGTCCAAGGACGCACGCTGCCCCAGGCCCAGCAGCTCATCGACAATGCCGATGCGCTCCAGGCTGCCGGCGCCTTCTCCATCGTCCTGGAGACGATTCCTTCCGAGCTTGCCGCCGTGGTCACCAAGCGGCTCCAAATCCCCACCATCGGCATCGGCGCGGGAAGTGAGTGCGATGGTCAGATACAGGTGTTGCACGATATTCTCGGTCTCGGCCCGCGCCGGCCGAAGCACGCCAAGCGGTACGCCGACCTTGACGAGGTGATTGCCAACGCCCTGCGTGCCTACGCGGACGAAGTGCGCTCGGGCATCTTTCCCGGTCCCGAGCATGCCTTCCCACTGGACGAGGGCGTGCTGCGGCACCTCCTGAGCACGGCAGGGCCGGAGGAGTGACCCGGCGTGGAGCGGTTGTTGACCGTCGCTGACCTCCGCCTCGCGCTGAGCGAGGCGCCGCGGCCGCTGGGCCTGGTGCCCACCATGGGCGCGTTGCACGCCGGCCACCGCAGCCTGGTCGAGCAGGCCCGGCGTGACTGTGCCACCGTCGCGGCGACCATTTTCGTCAACCCCAGGCAGTTCGGCCCGGCCGAGGACTTCTCCCGCTACCCCCGGCCGCTGGACCATGACCTGGCCCTGCTGGAAAACGCCGGCGTGGACGTCGTTTTCACGCCGCCTGCCGGTGAGATGTACCCGGAGGGCTTCGCCACTACCGTCTCCGTTGCCGGCCCGGCGTTGCCGCTGGAAGGCGCCGCCCGTCCCGGCCACTTCGACGGGGTCGCTACTGTCGTGACCAAGCTGCTGCTCCAGACGCTGCCGGACCGCGCCTACTTCGGACAGAAGGACGGCCAGCAGGTCGCCGTGATCAAGCGTCTGGTCAAGGACCTCGACATTCCCGTCCAGATTGCCGTCATGCCCACGGTCCGCGAGCCTGACGGGTTGGCCATGAGCAGCCGGAACGCCTATCTCACGCCCGCTCAGCGCGAAGCGGCCCCCGCGCTCTATCGCGCGCTCTCGGCCACTCGTGACCGGTTCCGGGCCGGCCTGCGCCGCCGGGACAAGCTGGAGGCGGACTGCCGCAAGCTGCTGGAGGCCGAGCCGCTCATCGATTCCATCGACTACGTCTCGGTGGTGGACATGGAGACCATGGCGCCGTGGGAGGGCAGGGTACCGTGCATGCTGGCGGCTGGCGTCCGCATGGGTGGGGTGCGTCTCATCGACAACGTCATCATGGACTGACCATTTGCGTGCGCCGTACCCCCACTACTGCCCACTTATCACTGACCATTCGCCTTGACACCCGTTTTTGGCCAAACCTACAATCTTTAGTGTGTACACTGCCTGCGCGTACTTCAGCGGCGGTCCCAGGGACCTGCGGGGCAGTGTCCCCTCCGGCCATCGATTTCTCCTCAGTTTCACTCACATACAGTTTCTTTCTCGCCGGATACTCCAGCTTAACCACTGTAGGCTGAGGTAGCGTCTATCTCATGGCGACGAAATATGTGTTCGTCACAGGCGGCGTCGTAAGCTCTGTTGGAAAGGGCATCAGCGCCGCGTCCGTAGGCCGCATCCTGAAGAGCCGCGGGCTATCCGTCGCCATCCAGAAGCTGGACCCCTACCTCAACGTCGACCCCGGCACGATGTCGCCCTACCAGCATGGCGAAGTCTTCGTCACGCGTGACGGCTGCGAGACGGACCTGGACCTGGGCCATTACGAGCGGTTCATTGATATCGAGCTCACGGAAAGCTCCAACGTCACCGCAGGGCAGATCTACACCCAGGTCATCGCCAAGGAGCGCCGGGGCGACTACCTCGGCGGCACCATCCAGACCGTCCCCCACGTCACCAACGCCATCAAGGAATTCATGCTCCGCGTCGCCCGAGAGCAGCAACCGGACGTGGTCCTGGTGGAGGTTGGCGGCACCGTCGGCGACATCGAGGGCCAGCCCTTCCTGGAAGCCATCCGGCAAATGCGCTCGGAGGTTGGGCGGGACAACGTCTTTTACATCCACGTCACCCTGCTGCCGCACATCGGCGCCACTGGTGAGCTCAAGACCAAGCCCACCCAGCACAGCGTGAGAGAGCTGCGGGCCATCGGCATCCAGCCCGACGCCATTGTGTGTCGGTCCGACTTCTTGATATCCGAAGACATCAAGGACAAGATCGCCCTCTTTTGCGACGTCCGCCGCGATGCCGTCATACCGTTGCTGACAGCGTCCAACATCTACGAGGTCCCGCTGGTGCTGGAAGACGCCGGCATCGGCGTTCTCATCGTCGACTCACTTCGTCTGCCTGGCGTTCACCGGGACCTCGTTGACTGGCGGGAGATGGTCGGCCGCATGCGGGAGCTCAAGCAGCCGCTGGACATCGCCGTCGTCGGCAAGTACGCCGACCTCCCGGACGCCTACCTCTCCGTGAAGGAGGCCCTGCGCCACGCCGGCCTGCACCACCAGCGCGACGTGGCCATCTCCTGGGTGCAGTCGGAAGACATCGAGCGGGACGGTCCGGACGCCTGGCTCGGCCATGTCTCCGGCATCGTCGTGCCCGGCGGCTTCGGCAACCGCGGCGTGGAAGGCATGGTCGAGACGGTGCGCTACGCCCGGGACAAGCAGGTGCCCTATCTCGGCCTCTGCCTCGGCATGCAGGTCATGGTCATCGAGCACGCCCGTCATTTGCTGGGACTCCCGCTGGCCAACTCCACGGAGTTCAATCCGGAGACCCCTGATCCCGTCATCGACCTCATGCTTGACCAGCGCTCCGTCAGCGACATGGGTGGCACCATGCGCTTGGGCAATTACCCCTGCGTGCTGCGGCCCGGCTCCAGGGCGGCCGCCGCCTACGGCACCGGCCAGGTCATGGAGCGCCACCGCCACCGCTTCGAGTTCAACAACGCCTACCGCGAGTCGCTCCAAGAGGTGGGACTGCTGGCCAGTGGCCTGTCACCGGACGGACGGCTGGTCGAGATTGTCGAGCAGGTGGAGCACTCCTTCATGGTGGGCGTTCAGTTCCACCCGGAGTTTCGCTCGCGGCCCCAGGAGCCGCACCCGCTGTTTCGGGAGTTCATCGG
>JBJKQC010000126.1:0-6860 GCA_046705745.1 Dehalococcoidia bacterium | reverse complement strand
GCGTGAGCCGCGCCGACTACCTCCACACCATCCAGTTCCTGGAAGAGGAGTTCCGCCACTACTTGCTTTTCGCGGATGTCATCGATGAGCTGACCGGAGGTCATCTGACCATGGAAGAGCTCGCCTCCTACGAGCTGCCGGAGGAGCGCAAGCTGCGCGAGCTGCGCCAGACACTGGCTGATCGGCACGGGGACCTGGCCCGCTTTGCCTCATCCTTCTGTGAGGGAGGCGGCGCGTCCCTTTTCTACGAGGGCATGCAGATTGGCGGAGACCCTTTGAGTGACAAGATCGCCGCCGCGTGCCGGGGCGTCTACGAGGACGAGATCGAGCACGCGGAGCACGGTGCCGATGAGCTGACCTCCGTGGCCAAGACGGAGGAGGAGTGGGCGCTGGCCCGTGAGATGCTAGAGGCCATATCCAAGCAGCGGGTACGGATGAGGAACGAGCAGTTCGGCTTTCCGCTATCAGAACAGCGGCTCCAGGAGATAGCCGAGGGCAAGATCGACCTGCCCGAGCGCTTCGCCGCGCTTATCGCATAACCCCGCGCCCGTGGACACCCCTTTGCCCAAGGGTCTCGCACGCCGGAACGCGCGGCGCACAGGACGAGTATGCTCTGGCTTGAACCTGCCCCCCTCGGGTGAGAAGCCTCTGCGGTCATTTCTACTTGCCTATCGTCATTTCGACCGATAGGGAGAAATCTCTCGAGAGCGCCAGGTCCGCCCATAACGGTAGACAGCTAGATTGACCAGTCGCTAGACTCCCGCCCCTTCCAGTCCGGCCTTGATCAAGTGCGGGAAGTGCTGCCGCCACTCCTTTGTGTTCGGAATGAACTCCGCGATAGTGTCGATGTGCGTCATGGGTGCTTCCGGGTCGGTGCCCGTGTGTGGCAGCGGGTCGCCGCGCTGCCAGGCCTCGATGGCCTTCAGCAAGGACCTCCGCACGGCAATGACGCCCTTGTCGCTCATCCCCAGGTGCTCTCGGCGCCGGTCGTAAATGTGCCCCATCGTCTCCGTCGCCATGGCGTCATGGTTTAGAAAGTCTCGGCCCAGGCCAAGGAACGTCTTCTTCCGTTGCTCCTCACGGTCGATTAGATAGTGGTTTCCCTGGTGCCGGAAACGCTTGAAGTCGGGGCCTATCTGGTCGCGCCTCGGGATGGGGTCCGTGGCATTGCGCAGCCTGGAGGTCATGCCGAAGTCCCAGCGCCAGCAGCTCGTGTCGTCGATGGGCACGTACATGTGGACTTCCTTCTCCCGCGCCGGCACCCAGCAGGAGAACGGCATGACGAAGCTGGATACCCTGACATACGTCTTGTCGGGTGGGGCCTCTCGCAGCGCGATCAGCCGCACGCCAAAGTCCGTGTCCTCTGTCTCATAAGACGGGTAGTGGTCCTGGTAAAGGTCCTCGTAGCCCTTGTCGCTGAAGATGCGGTGCAGGAAGTTCAGGTGGGCCGAGTCGCACTCCCCTTCAAGGCCCTGCAACCAGCTGCAGTCGAGGAATGACTTGGTCACGTAGGTGCGATCTGCCGTGAGGTTGGTCCAAGAGTAGTTCGGGAAAGCCGGCATTTTGTCACGAGGACCCAGGTAGGCAAAGATCATGCCGACCACCTCGTGCGTCGGATACGAGGTGTGCTTCACCTTGTCCCTGAACCGGCTCTGGGGTGGCTCGGCGGGCATATCCAGCACGTTGCCGTCCACATCGTACTTCCATCCGTGATACCCGCACCTCAGTCCACAGTCCTCGTTCCGGCCATAAAACAAGGAAGTGCCGCGGTGGGAGCAGTGCTCCCCCAGCAGCCCGATTCGCCCCTTGCTATCACGGAAAGCTACCAGCTCTTCACCCAGTATGCGCACCTGTACGGGCGGGCAGTCCGGCCCGGGGATCTCCTCGGACAGCAAAGCTGGCACCCAGTACCGCCGCATCATGTTGCCCAGCGGCGTCTCCGGCCCCGTCTGCGTCAGCAGGTCGTTCTGTTCCTTCGTGAACATCCATCGCCTCCTAGGTGTCCAGAGTTCCCGCGGCGAAGATTTCCTCATATCGCAACAAGCGGCTGGTGATGCCCTGCTCGAAGTTGTATTGGAGGTAAGAGTCGATGAAGCTACGGTTGGGGCGTACCCCGTACTTCCAGGGGTCGCCCCACGCCCGCTGTTGTTCCACGAGGCGCTCTCGGAGGTAGACGACCGAGAATCCGGCCCGGTCGTTGAGGATGTCGGTGTAGGCCTGCTGCTTGGCCTGCTCGAAGGCGTCGTAGAGCTTGCGGGCCAGGTCTGGATGCGCCCGGTCCAGCTTCTTGCTCATGACCATCAGGTGCATGACGGGATACACGCCCGTCTCGTCGTACAGCTTCTTGTCCTCGGCCATGTAGTCGGGGAACAGCCGCTTGACGCGATAGTCGTTCTCCAGCCTTTCGAAGGCCTTGCCATCGGAGATATCCGTGATGATGGCGTCTACTTCGCCGTCCAGTAGCCGGTCCCATGGGTCTTTCCGCGGACCGGGTGCCGCTTCCACGCGGGGCAGTTCCTTGTGCAACGGGAAGACCTTGTTGACTGCGTTGGCCACCCACTGGAAAGTCGACGTGTCGACCCCATGTCGGTGCTGAAGCAGCCCTTGAAGCTGGATGGTGATGCCTGTCGGGTACGAGGCCGTGCCGATTCGCTTGCCCTCCAGGTCCCGTGGCCCGTCGATGCCGTCGCGGACGAACAGGTACTGGTAGACGGACTTGCGCTTGATGAAGAGCGGAAGCCCGGTGAGCTCCCACCCTGCCTCGATGGCGCTGAGCCAGTAGCCGGCGTTGAGGTCGCACAGGCCGAAGTCCCCGGTCCGGAGCGCGGGAACGTCGTCGAAGACCATGACCGGCATGGCCTCCGGTCTGAGCGTCACGCCCGGGATCTGGACTTTCCCTTCCAACAGCGGCATTGTGTGGTCATACCGCATGACGGGAAACTGCAAATCCATTGCTCATCCTCGCTTCCAAGGATCCTTTGGGGTGCCGGCTTCAGCACTATACCGCTTTGCCCGGCGACCGCAAAGCGCTGGAACAACGACCGTTGGTGCCAACCCTGCCGTAGTGGCGCCGGCAATCTCTACGAGAATCGTGCACCGTCGAATCACCTCAGCCATGGTCCCCCAAACGGAAGATCTCGTCGGCGAACATCATGCCGAAGGGAAGAAGCCCCGCCGGTACCAGCCCGTAACGTCGCTGCCGAACCACTCCGTCGGTATCTCGTGCCCCAGGCCTAGCTCACGGGCCTTCTGGTAAATCTTCGCGCCGGCTGCGGACATCTGAATGCCCATCCCCGTGCTGTTTTTGTAGTAAACGATGTCCTCGGGCCGTGGCTTCAGTGCGGTAGTGCCGTTGACCACCTCAGCCAAGGTGCAAATCTTGTCCCAGGAGATTAGGCCTTGCTCGATGGGGTCGAGCAGCTCTCGTTGCTCGTTGGAGAACACGCTTTCCTTGTCGTTTATGCAGATCACCCCGCTACGGACAAACGTAGTATCGTCCACCTCCGACTTCTTGAAGTTGGCGTCGCTGTTCTGCAGGGAGATGACGCACTGGCCCGCTTCCAGCCACTCGCCGTCGAACACTGGCTTCCCGCTGACGTAGCCCGCGTTGGTGGCGCAGCAGACGATTTCCATGCCCCGCATGGCCTCGCGCGGGTCGCCTACCGCCGTCACGTCTATCTCCAATCGCTGGCGCATCTCCTGGGCGAATTCCTCTCGGTGCGCCGGCGTGGGGCTGAAGACTTTCACATGCCGAATAGGTCTGACCAGCGTAAGGGCTTCTAGGTCGGTCCTTGCCAGTTTGCCGCTGCCGAATATGCAGACGCTGGACGCGTCCGGCGGTGCCAGGTACTTAGCGGCTAAGCCGGAAGTGGCCCCTACGCGGATTCCGGACAGCAGAAATTCTTGGATGATCGCCAGCGGTTCGCCCGTCTGCATGTCGATGAGGCAGATGAACCCCCAATTCCGGTTGGCATGCTTTGCGGTTTGCGCGCCCTGGGCGCGCGGGTCACGCGCCCGCGCGCTGCCGCCGATGCGGCCGGCGGCCGTGTCGTAGCTCGGCGTGGTCCCGATGTGGATATTAGACCCGTAAATGACGTCCGGGTTGGAAGTCTCGCTCCGGTATCGGATGCGTGGAACGTTGACCGCGCCGGCCGCGCCATAGTCCCGGTAGGCCGTCTCCATTGCCTCGATGCAATCGCCCATGGTCAACGCCTTGGCGACGTGTTCATCTTCCAGGACGAGTGTCATGGCGCCTCCGGTTTCATCTCTTCGTTCCCCGGCTATGGCATGGGGGCCGCATACTGCTGGCGCTTGGGCTTGAGCGGGCGGAGCAGCCAATAAGGGCGGCGGGAGCCATCCGGCCCAGGTCCCGGCCGCGTGAGCGTCAGCCAGCGCTGGTAGACCTGAGAGGCCTTGGCTGTGTCCACCATTATGTCCCCATACTGGAGCGAGGCGTCTGCCTTGGTCACGCGCACCTTTTGGTGCCAGCAGTGCTGTCCGCTGATGGGGTCCGGCTGGACTGGAAAGGTGATGTTCTGGTGCACACCGCCGTCGCTCCACCAGATGCGCTTCGAGTCGGCATCGCCGTCGAAGGGGATGACGCCGTGCTTCTGCCGCATCTGCCATTGCGTACCTTCGTGGGAGAGGTCCACCACGGCGGACGCCCAGCGGTCGCTGCCGTGGTCCTCGTGTAGCCGCCAGCGGCCCAGATGGTGTGAGCATGCGACGACGCCGGGGCGTATGGCTTCCGTTACCCAGACTTTGTCCACGAAAGAGCCGATTTCCGTTTCCACCTGCACGAGATCGTTGGTCCTCACCCCGATCCGGCGGGCGTCCGACGGGTGTATCCACACCGGATTGACGTTGGCCGTTTCGTACAGCCACTTGGCGCCGTTCGTACGGGAGTGGATGAGCGTAGGTAGACGGAAGGTGGGCAGGAGCGCATATTCGCTTCTGTCGTGATGGATCGCCGAGGGATGGACCTGGCTGACCAGGTGCGGCATCAAGGCCCGCTGCGCATCGTCGCGTGGATACACCGGTAGCGCGCTCTCCGGCCAGCCCCAGTCCTTTAGCGTGGTGGAGTAGAACTCCAGCATGCCGGAGGGCGTCGGAAAGCCCTGGAGAGCCTTTCCGTCTCTCACCACTCCCACCCGATGGCGGCCTTGGACGTCCAGGAATGGGCCGGGGTTCGGGCGGATGTTGACCCGTGGCGCAGGCGTCTTGCTCCAGAAGAATTGCCCCTCAGCGTCCCGTTCGGCCGTCTTGGCGACGGCCTCTGGCACGGGCGTCTCGTGCTGGCTGTATACGTCCCGCGTGATCTCGAACACGCCGAATCGCCGCATGTACTCCCAGGGCGTAAGGCCCTTCTCGGCCGCAGCTTCCGGTAGTCCGGGCACCGAGTTTTCGAAGATCCAGCGGTAGTACTCCTCGATGCTGATAGGCTCGCCGGGGCGGTAGGGGGACTCGAAGTGTTTGCGGATGCCTCGCCGGCCGTCCGGGTCGACCCGCCAGGACAGGTCTATCCAGAACTCGTTTTCCTCCCAGACCTCACCGGGATTCGCCTCCCGCGTGGAAGTGAACCGCTCGCCTGCGCGTTCGCGGGCTGCTCGCACCACGGGCTGGCGGAAGCCGATCCACTGCGCCGCGTGGGTCTCGTAGCTGTGCAGGTCGTGGCGCTCGGGTCCGAGGCCTGTCGGCAGGACGTAGTCGGCGTATTGGGCGGTCTCGTTCCACACGGGCGTGAGCGCCACCTGCAACCCGACCCGATCTTCGTCCGCCAGCATCTCGATCCAGGTGAACCCATCCGGGTTTGTCCAGACGGGATTGTGCACACGCGTGAAGTAGACCTCCAACCGCTTTCCGCGCTGGCGCAGGATGTGCGGTAAGGCGAAGCCCATCTCGAAATGGGCAAGCGGGTAGGCCAGGGGAAAGTGGTTCTCGTTCCACATATCCGGTGGGTCCGGCAAGGTCGGAGGCTTTGGTACGAACTTCGTCCAGTAATTGGGGATGGTCCCGCCCGGCGTGCCAACCGAACCGGTGAGCACGTTCAAGAAGAAGAGCGCGCGTGCCACCATCCAGCCGCCCAGGTGGGCAGCGGCGGCGCTGCGCCAGATGTGGGCGGCGAATGCGTGCCCCGCCTTGCCGATCTCCTCTGCGACGGCGGCAACTTGTGCGGCAGTGACGCCACACTCCCGCTCAGCCCAATCCAATGTGTACCCGCCGTAAAAGTCCTTGAGGAACGCCATGAAGGCATCGAAGGACACTTCGGCTGGCATGGTGGCGAGCAACCCTTCCTGGTGCAGGTAGTCGAGGTAGCCCGTGTCCTCTAGGAGTTGGCGCCAATTTGTCCAGCGCTGCAGGAACGCCCGGTCAACCAGGTCGCGCTGGATGAGGTAGTTGGCCATGGCCAGCAAGAGGCCAGCCTCGGTGCCGGGGTGCGGCGAGAGCCAGTAGTCGGCCTGGGACGCCGTGTTGGACAGGCGCGTGTCTATCACCGCCGTCTTGGCGCCGGTCATCGTCGCCCCGACGATCCGCTGGGCGTGCGGCGCGAAGTAGTGACCGGACTCCAGGTGCGCGCTCAGCATGAGGATGAACTTCGCGTTTTCGTGGTCAGGGTTCGGCCGGTCCATCCCCATCCAGAAGGCATAACCCGTGCGGCCTCCTGCCGAGCATACATTCGTATGGCTGTTGTGGCCGTCGATGCCCCAGCACTGGATGACGCGTTCTGTGTACAGGTCCTCGCCTGGCCGGCCTACGTGGTAGACGATCTCGTCGCGCCGGCCTTCGTCGAGCGCCTTCTGCATCCGTGCCGCGATGTCATCGAGCGCCTCATCCCACGACACACGCTCCCACTTACCTTC
>JBJKQC010000125.1:0-4866 GCA_046705745.1 Dehalococcoidia bacterium | reverse complement strand
GTGCTGGCGCTGCGGTTCAGCGACGCGAACCTGACCTCGGAACAGATTGCGGAGATGCTGGGCAAGAAGCCTACAGCGGTTAGAGAGATGCAAAGCGCGGCCATCAAGCGCCTGCGGGCCATCCTCGGAGTGAGGGCGCAAGGATAATCCATGCCAGACCACTTCGAGCAAGCTTTGGACGAATGCATCCGCCTGGTGCTGCGGGGAGTGCCGGTCAGCGAGTGTCTGGCGCGATACCCGGAGCATGCCGCTGAGCTCGAGCCGGAATTGGCCGCGGTCACGGCGGTGGTGTCGGTCTACAACAGGCGGCCAAGCGCCACCGCCATGCTCCGAAGCCGCCAGCGGCTGGAGGCGGAGCTTGCGGCCTTGGCGGGACAAGAACGGCCCAGGCCTAAGAAGGCCCTCTCTTGGCTGGGGATGAGTGCCCGTCGATGGGCCGTTGCCGCCGCACTCCTGCTAGTGCTGGTTACTGCAGGCTTTGGGACAACGACTGCTTCTGCACATGCGCTGCCCGGGCAGCCGCTGTATGCGGTGAAACAGGCCACAGAACAAGTGCGGTTGGCCTTCACGTTCTCCAATCAGGGCAAGGCCGACCTATATCTGGCTTACGCGCAGACTCGCGCCGAAGAGATGGGTGCTCTGATCACAGACGGTAATACGCGCCCCGTGCCGGAAACGGCGAGCAGTCTGGAAAACGATCTAGCCGCCGCAAGCCGGCTTGCGGCGGCTAACCAAGGTCAGCAGTGGGCGGAGGCATTCCAGGCCAAATTGACCACGAGCGCCACTGAATCGCTCTCAGTCCTAAACCAGGCCCTAGCGCAAGCGCCGGAGCAACAGCAGGCCCAAGTCACGCAGGTTGTCGCCCAAGCGGGCGCGAGCTATTCGAAGGCGGCCGAACAGACCGCTGCCGCGTCTCCCAACGTGGTCGTGGCGCAAGAACCAGGCACCATGCAAATCCAGGCCACGGACCCGCCGCCGCCGGGCGTGCAGTCTGTTCTGGTGACCGTGCGGAGCATCGAAGCGTATTTGGCCGCGGGAAGCCACAGCCAGTGGGTGACCGTGATGAATGCGGCCACGACCTTCGACTTGCTGAAGGTCAAGAACGCACCACAAACCATAGGCGAAGCACAAGTCCCGGCTGGCACCTACACCCGGATCCAGGCCCACTTGGGTGATATCACAGTTGTCCTGCCGGACGGCAACCAAGAAATCATCACTCCGCAACAGCAGACGTTGGAGTTGCAGCGGCCGATCGCGGTCACGGCAGGTCAGACCACGACGGTGCTGCTCGACTTCAACGGTCAGCTATCTTTACAGGTGGGGGCGAATGGCAAGCTCAAGTTCGTCCCAAGCGTGCTCCCTCGGCTACCCGGTCCGCCGAATCAGACTGGCGTCACGGCTACGCCGACACCCAACCCAGCACACACGCCGACTCCCGCTGGCCAGACGGTTACGCCTGTACCGTCACCGAGCGTGACTCCCGTGCCGCGCCCAGTGGAGATCCATGGCACGGTGGACGGGCTGTTGTCGAATAGGGAATTAACCGTTGGCGGGCGTCAGGTGATCATAGACGCCAACACAAGGCTAGTCGGAGGAAATCCGAAGAAGGGGCAATCGGTGACTGTGACCGGCGTGGAGGGTCCTTCGGGAGCCATTACGGCGACCAGGATCGTCGTGGGGCCCTTGCGCGGAACCGCCACGCCTACGCCGCCTGCAGGAGGGACGCCGACAGGCGAGCCCGTCACGATCAAGGGGACGGTGGAGCGCTTCGACTTGTCCACTATGCAGATGTTCGTGGATAACCATTCGGTGGTGATTCCACCGAACTTCGATCCGGCCAACTTAATCGTCGGCACTAAGAACGCGGGCCACCTGAGCCTGGAGGAGATATTCGCTCTTCTGAGCGGTCTGAGCCCGGACACAGCCGTCACCGTCGAGGGGCTAAGGCAGCCGGACGGCACAATCATTGCCAGCCGCATCATCGTGGGTGCCACAACACCTGCGCCCACCCCCACGGCCACACCGCCGCCATCATCACCGACGCCGGCACCAGGCCCGGGGCCGACGGGCACATTGGAACCGAACCCGACTCCGGTGGCAACGCCGGAGGCTATTGCTGTTGATGGGCTGGTGACGGATATCACGCTAGGAGCCGACCTGACCGTCCAGGAGATAGTCGTGGGCGGCCAGGTAGTCTTAGTGCCCGTCGGTACGGCGGTGCCGGCGGACCTCATGATCGGCAGCAGCGTCCATGTGGACGGGCTGTTGTACCCGGATGGGACCGTCAAGGCCACGTCCATCGCACTGTCCTTCTAGCGTCGCGACCGCTCGGCCCTTGTCTTCCCGCTGAGTGAATTGGCCAAATGGACTAATTTTTGGCGGCTGCCCTGACGGCCGGCATGGGCTGTCGTTGGAGGGAGTGCAAAGGCCATTACGCCTAACACTCTGTAAGGAGGTGCTTTGGATTAGATAATTCTCTCTCGCTCTTATGTCTCTTCTGGCACTAGCCCTGGCTGCATGCAGCGCGCCTGGAGCCTCTGTCACCGAGCAAAACAAAGGCTCCGCGGTGTTTGCCGTGTCGGATGCAGCTGCCAACATGGGCACCATTTCGGATGTCAAGGTCACGATAGATGGCCTCCGCGTGCGGGAGGCATCTGGGATGTGGACCAATGTGAATGTACAGCAGCAGACATTTGGCCTGTTGGACTTGCGCAACCGTGGAGTGACGGATCTGCTGGCCAACGCCCAGCTAAACGCGGGGACGTATGACCGGCTGGAGCTGGACGTGAGCAAGGCTGTCGTCATCGACGACAAGGGTAGTCATGAGGCCAAGCTGCCTGGCAACACACTTCAGCTTGTAGGAACGATGACAGTGGTGCCCGGAGCCACGGCGACGGCTGATTTCGATTTCCTCACGGATAAGTCCCTCCACGTGACCGGGAACGGGACCTATGTTTTCGCTCCGGTGCTCCACGTCCAGACCCGGTCAAGCGCGGACGTGAGCATCGGCTCGGACCGTACGGTGCAGGTCAAAGGGGGTTCTGTTTCCACGGATACTGAGCTTGGTATGGATGTGAACGGCAACGTGGGTGCAGGCTTCCAGATTAGTCCAGATGCCGTACTGAGCGTCTCGGCTTCCGGGAAGATCGTACAGACGGCCGGACCGGCGTTGGTCTCGGGCACCATCAAGGCCGTCGATCTAGGGGCAGGCACGGTAACGGTCCTGACCAAGAGCGGCCAGGACATTACGTTGCGTCTGGCCAGCGCCGGCGGTGTATTGATAGACGGCTCCAATGCGGCCGCTTCCGACTTGCAGTCCGCCGTTGGGTCTCAGGTCAACGTGGGCTACGATGCCGCGACAAACACCATCGCCTCCGTGACGGTAGGTGACGCCGGTGCGAATGCGGGCGGCTCGGTGGCGGCCCAAGGCGGCGCTACCGCGAGCGCCCAGGCGACGGTCAAGGGTACGCTGAAGGCGGTGGACATCGCCTCCGGCACAATCACCGTGGCCATTGACACGGGCGCTCAGCTAGTGCTGAAGGTCGGGAGTGACACCAACGTCTTGCTGGACGGCGCGGCCGGCGGGCTAGCCGGCCTTTCGGCCAAGGTTGGCAGCAATGCCACCGTCAGCTACGACACGGAGACCAAGGTTGCTAACATCGTGCAGGTGGAGTCCAGCGGCAGCGCCAGTGCGGAGACGACGGTGACCGGGACACTGAAGTCCGTGGATTCAATCACCGGGGCTATAACCATTGCGACCACGACCGGGGCTAGTCTGGTACTCGACGTTTCCTCCTCGGCTAACATCATCGCCAGTGGGTCGGTGTCCACCATTGCGAGCTTGACGGCGTACGTGGGCTCACAAGTGACCGTGACCTATGACGCCAACACGAAAGTGGCCAGCAATATCGAGACCAGCGGCGGCACCAGCGGGACCGCTACGGCTAGCAGCTCGGCGTCGGTCTCCGGTACGCTCACAGCTGTGGACTTTTTGAATGGGAGCTTGACGATCGCTACATCGGCTGGGAGAGAGATAACGCTCAAGGTCGTGTCCAACACGAAGGTGACTGTGGGTGATGCGGCCGTGGGGCCCACTGCTCTCGCGACGAAAGTTGGGTCGAGCGTCACGGCGCAATACGATGCCGAGACCCATACAGCAACGAGTGTGAGCATCGGGTAGCAATGGACCGATAGGTTGTCTGACAAGCAGAGGCCCGAGGGCGCCGCCTTAGGGCCTCGCCTTTTCAGCTGCTCATGGGATAGCGGCCATTAATGTATTCGTGGAGGAACACACGCTTCACGTTACAGAAAGTAGCGCAGCCACAGATACAGCGTGGAGAGTGCCAGCGTGGCTCCTGTGACGCATACGCCATACTTGAGGAACCGGATAAACGAGATGGGGTATCCGGCTGCTTTCGCCATGGTCACGACTACCACATTGGCCGACGCTCCGATCAACGTGGCATTGCCTCCCATGTCCGCGCCCAAGACCAACCCCCACCAAAGCGGCGAGCCTCCAATGCCAGCATGGTGCGGTAGTCCCTGCACCACTTGGGCCATTGTGACTGTGTATGGGACATTGTCCACGATCGCGGAGACGAGGGCGCTGAACCAGACCAGAACGAGGGACTGGTCCCGTACCGTATCTCCGGCCAGAAGAACAATGGCCTTTTGAATATCGTCGGTAACTCCGGTCTCCACTAGGCCGCCCACGAGAATGAACAGGCCGGCGAAGAATACTAGGGTTGGCCATTCCACGTGCTGAAGTACATCGTGCAGGTCCAGTCCCGCAATCAGGACCAGCACGGCTGCGCCCCCCACAGCGATGACGGCCGGACTGACTCCTATTGTGGAGCTCGCTAAGAA
>JBJKQC010000124.1:0-5971 GCA_046705745.1 Dehalococcoidia bacterium | reverse complement strand
TCCTCAAAAAACTCGGACGTGGCGAGGCCGCCCGTGGGGTTGTTGGGGTAGTTGATCCACAGGACCTTCGCTTTGCGGGCTATGTCCGCCGGGACGGCGGATAGGTCCGGCAGCCAGCCACGCTCTTCCCGAAGAGGCAGCAGGTACGACGTCCCTCCCGCGAACATGGTGCCGACGGAGTACACGGGGAACGCGGGATCCGGCACCAACGCGATATCGCCAGGGTCAATGAGGCACAGCGCCATGTGGCCGATCCCCTCTTTGGCGCCGATGAGGGGCACGACCTCCTTGTCGTTGAGGTCCACGTTGAACCGGCCCTTATACCATTTGGCGATGGCCTTGCGCATCTCAGGGAGACCGTCGGACTCAGGGTATCGGTGATTCGGGGAGTCTTGGGCCGTCCGAACGAGGGCATCCAAGATGTGCGGAGGCGTAGGTATGTCAGGGTCGCCGATGCCGAAGCTCACGATGTCGGCGCCCTGTTGGCGCTTCTCGGCGATCTTCCGGCTGATCTCGAGGAAGAGGTACGGCGGAAGTTTGTCGAGACGGGTGGCAAGTTCCATGAGTCCTCCGGGGGAGCGTTAAGAATGAGCCAGGTAGACGGAAGCGTGGCGGCGAGGCGTGTTGATGCTGCCGGGTGGGATTATAACCGACCGCCGTCAAGCGCTAGCTGTGGTGAACAGAGCGGCCGAGTCAGTCTCAGCCAGGCTCGGCCTGCGCTTGCTCCCGCCACTCGCCAGAAAAGACCTCGACTGCGTCGCCTTCCAGGAACACCGGGCCATAACCGGGCCAGGTGATAACGAGCTCGCCGCCAGGCACTTGTACTTGGACGACGTCATCCACCCAGCCGTGGAGGCGCGCGGCAACGACCATGGCGGAGGCGCCGGTGCCACAAGCCAGCGTTTGACCGGAGCCGCGCTCCCAGGTGCGGGTCATCAGGTGCCCCCTGCCCTGCAAGTTCACGACGTGAAAATTGGTCCGCCGGGGAAACGCCGGATGATGCTCCATGAGCGGGCCAAGCCGTTCCAGTGGCACGTCGGCCACCGGCTCGCTCAGGAATGCCGTCACATGAGGGTTGCCCATGGAGACTGCTGTCACTGTGAACGCGCGGCCGTCCACCCGGACTGGAGCGTCAAACAGCAAGTCATCCGAACGCAGGCCAAGGGACTCCACCAGCCCCGCGTCCAGTTTGGCGCAATCGGACGGTCCAACCTTGGACGGGTCTGCGGGAACGTCCTGGGCCCGCAAGATAGGAGCGCCCATGTCCACTCGCGCACTGGTCACTTGCCCATCCATCCACCGGGGCACGACCTCCTTCACGCCTGCGCCCGTCTCCACGCGCAGCACGTCTCGGCCGGCAGGCAGCAGTTTGCGCTCCAGCACATACTTGGCAAAGCAGCGAATGCCGTTACCGCACATCTCGCCTTCAGAGCCATCGGCGTTGAACATCAGCATCCGGACATCGGCCTTTTGAGACGGCTTGACCACAATGAGACCATCGGCACCGACTCCAAAATGGCGGTCGGAAACGCGCTTTGACAGTGCAGACCAGTTGCAGTCTCGGTCGAGACCGTTGACGTAGATGTAGTCGTTACCCGCGCCCTGGAGTTTCGTGAACCGCATAATCCCCATCACCTCGGCAAAATCCTATCATATGGCTCGTACGTCGCTTGGAGTTGCGTCATATCCTCAATACTAACTTGAGACAAAAACCGTTCTCACATCGATAACGACAACCCAGGTAACGAACGAGCACGGAGAAGGAGGTGCTGGAGTGGACTTGAACAACAAGGATGCCCTCATCATCGTGGATGTCCAGAACGACTTCTGCCCCGGAGGCTCACTGGCCGTGCCAGGCGGAGACGAGGTGGCACGCACCATGACGCGAGTCGCTCAGCGCTTCGCGGAGCGCGGAGCTAAGGTATACGCGACGTTGGACTGGCACCCAGCCAGGCACATCTCCTTCAAGGAGCGAGGAGGGCCGTGGCCGCCGCACTGCGTCCAGGGCACGCGAGGCGCGGAGTTGCACGCCGAGCTAAAGCTCCCCGCTCATACCACAATCATCAAGGCGGCAAGCGACCCCGACAAGGAGGCCTATTCCGGCTTCATGGACACAGACCTGGAGCAGCAGCTGCGCGCATCCGGGGTGGATCGCGTGTTCGTTGGCGGCCTGGCCACCGACTACTGCGTCCTGAATACGGTCATCGATTCAGCACGGAAGGGCTTTGACACCTACCTGCTCACGGATGCCATTGCTGCAGTGGATGTACACCCCGGCGACGGCGAGCGCGCGATCAGGCAGATGCTCGAAGCCGGCGCCAAAGCTACGACGGCACGGGAGGTGGTGGACTAGCTGGGCAAGCCAGGCGGCGCATCCTATTCGCCCAATTCTTTGTTCATGACCTGTTGCGTAACCCTGTGCTGCAGGGCATCCAGCGCCGGTGTGTGGGCCACTTGGTACGAGGCCGGCGCCTGCAAGCGCTTATGGCGGTCGGGTAGCCGCGCAAACTCCCGGGCAAATCGTTCTCGTAAAACTTTCAGTGCTGGAGCCGGTGTTAGCCGTTTGCCGTCCCGCATGACCTCACGTAGCAAGAGGACCGTTCCCGCTTCGGGCGCAGGCTCGTCCGCAAGAGCAATGATGTCTCCAGCGTACCGATCCTCGGCGGATATGCGCCGATAGACTTGTTTGCGCCCGGCCAAGGTGGCTTTGCCACTGCTGAGCTTCAAGACCGGTTGGCCATCGCACTCCACCAGCTTGTAGGCCCAGTCTATCCATGGGGCGTCCGCAGAGACGCCCAGCTTTGTACCGACGCCGAAGCCGTCGATCGGCGCTCCCTTGCTCAACAGCATGTCGATGTCGTACTCGTCCAGACCTCCGCTAGCGAAGATCTGGACGTCTTGCAGGCCGGCGTCGTCCAGCAAGCGACGGCACTGGATGGACAGTGCCAGCAGATCGCCGCTATCCAGCCGTAACGACCGCAGCCGGTGTCCCCGCTCGCGCATTTCCCTAGCCACTTGGACCGCATGCTTGGCGCCTAAAATGGTGTCGTAAGTGTCCACCAAGAGCGTGGTGGCATCCGGGAAAGATGCCGCGTAGGCCCGGAAGGCCTCCAGCTCGCTGGGGAAGCTGGTGATGAAGGAATGGGCCATGGTGCCAACGGGTGGCATTCCATACTGGGCTGCGGCGAGAACGTTGCTTGTCCCGGCAGCGCCCGTGATATGGCTAGCACGGGCGAGCTTCATCGAAGCGTCAGTGCCTTGAGTACGGCGAGCGGCGAAATCTACCACCGTCTTGCCACGGGCGGCGTGGACGACGCGGGAGGCCTTTGTCGCCAGCAAGGTCTGGAGGTTCACCTGGTTCATAATGTACGTCTCGACCAACTGGGCTTCGATAATCGGCCCTGTGACCTCTATGACGGGCTCATTGATGAAGCACAAGTCCCCTTCGGTCATGGCCCGCACGCTGCCCGTGAAGCGAAGCTCCTTGAGATAGTCCAGAAAGGCCCCGTCAAACAGACCAGATGAGCGCAGGTAGTCGATGTCCGCATCGATCAGCCGAAGCCCTTCCAGGTAGTCGAGGACGTCTTCCAGCCCTGCGAACACCACGTAGCCGCGGTCCGGCGGGTACGTGCGGAAGAAGAGGCTGAACGTCCCAGTGCTTTCGGCCTTGCCGTGCTGCCAATATGCCTGGGCCATGGTCAGCTCATACAGGTCTGCGAAGAGCGCATTTGAAAGGTGTCCGGCCATGGGCGATGATGGACTCCGTCGACAATAGACGTGGTGGGAGTGTAAGAGCGGCCACTCCGGGGGTCAAACAGGCCCAAGGTCAAAGGCCCCCGGTTGTGATCGCAGTGGAGAACGCGGCCATACAACCACCATCCTAAGGAGCGCTATGTCCATGCAAATCTGGCCGGGCCAACCCTACCCGCTTCGCTCCGTGTACGATGGCTTCGGAACCAACTTTTCTGTCTTCTCGGAAGTCGCGGAGCTTGTCGAGCTTTGCCTCTTCGATGACAAGGGGCAGGAGACACGCATCCCCTTGCCGGAAGCCTCGGGCTATTGCTGGCACGGCTATCTTCCCAATGTCGGGCCTGGGCAGCGGTATGGGTTTCGAGTCCACGGGCCATGGAACCCCGAGGAAGGACTGCGATGCAACCCGGCTAAACTCCTCATCGACCCATATGCGAAAGCTATCGATGGTCAAGTCATCTGGGACGAGGCGGTCTTTGGCTATCGTTTCAGCGACCCCAACGGGCCACCCAACAACAAGGACAGCGCGTCCTTCATGCCCAAGTCCATCGTGATCAATCCCTACTTTGACTGGGGTAATGACCGACACCCACGGACGCCCCGCCATCAGACGGTGATTTATGAGACCCATGTCAAAGGCTTTACCAAGCGGCATCCCCTCATTCCGGATGAACTGCGCGGGACCTATGCCGGCGTGGCCCATCCCATTACTGTGGAATACTTAACGAGCCTAGACATTACAGCGGTCGAGTTGATGCCTGTGCACCAGTTCGTGCAGGACAAGCGATTGCTAGACAAGGGACTCAGAAATTATTGGGGGTACAACTCCGTCGGGTATTTCGCACCTCACAACGAGTACTCCAGCATGGGATGGCAAGGCCAGCAGGTGCAGGAATTCAAGCAGATGGTCAAGTCCCTGCACCAAGCAGGTATTGAAGTGATCCTGGACGTTGTCTACAACCATACGGCGGAAGGCAACCATTTGGGCCCTACCCTTTCCTTCAAAGGGCTGGACAACCACGCCTATTACCGCCTAGCGGAAGACCGGAGGTATTACAGGGATTACACCGGGACCGGCAACAGTCTGAACATGCGGAGCCCTCATGTGCTCCAGCTCATCATGGACTCGCTCAGGTACTGGGTCATGGAAATGCACGTCGATGGATTCCGGTTCGACCTCGCCGCGACATTGGCCCGCGAGCTTCATGACGTGGACCGACTATCGGCTTTTTTCGACATAATCCAGCAAGACCCAGTGGTGAGCCAGGTCAAGCTGATTGCCGAGCCGTGGGACATTGGGGAAGGCGGCTATCAGGTGGGGAACTTCCCGCCCATGTGGTCAGAGAGGAACGGGAAGTACCGGGACACCGCGCGCGACTATTGGAGGGGCGCTGATCAGACATTGCCTGAGTTCGCCTACCGCATTACGGGGAGCTCGGACCTGTACGAAGACACTGGGCGCCGCCCGTACGCCAGCATCAACTTCGTCACCGCCCACGACGGCTTCACACTACGCGATCTGGTCTCCTACAACGACAAACACAACGAAGCCAATGGCGAAGAGAACCAGGACGGGGAAAGCTTCAACCGTTCCTGGAACTGCGGCGTGGAAGGTCCAACGGAAGACCATGGGGTAAACATATTGCGGGCCCGGCAGCAGCGCAACTTTCTCGCCACGCTGATGCTGTCACAGGGAGTACCCATGCTCTTGGGAGGGGACGAGCTCGGCCGATCGCAAGGCGGTAATAACAATGCCTACTGCCAGGACAATGAAATCTCCTGGTATGACTGGGAGCATTTGGATACGGACCTATTGGGCTATACCAGGCAACTCATCAAGCTCCAAAGAGCACATCCGGTATTCCGACGGCGCAACTGGTACCAAGGTCGACCGGGGCGCCGAGGCGAGGTCGGCGAGGTCGGATGGTTTCAACCCAGCGGAGTGGAAATGTCCGATGAAGACTGGAACGTCGGGTTTGCCAAGTCGTTGGCTGTCTTTCTCAATGGCGACAAGATCGTGGGGACCGACGCCCGTGGTGAGCCTATCCAAGATGATAGCTTCCTATTCCTTTTCAATTCTCACAGCGAACAGGTCACATTCACGTTGCCGGGAAAGGAATGGGGTAAGTGCTGGGCAAAGGTAATCGACACCACTTCGGGCTTCATCAAGGACGGCACCAGCGACACTTACCCTCAGGCCTCACAAGTGCCGGTGGAGGCG
>JBJKQC010000123.1:0-3641 GCA_046705745.1 Dehalococcoidia bacterium | reverse complement strand
GCCGTATCCTCTTCCCGCTTGAAATGTGTGAACAAGCCGCCGCACACGTTGGCACGGAAGGACTGGGCCGGAGCAAACATGCCAGCCTGCATCATGAGCTGGGCAAGGCCGATACTCCGCAGGAATGTGGACTTTCCACCCTGGTTGGCCCCAGTGATGATGACTAGGTCTTTCCCTCTTGCATCCAGGTCGTTCGGTACGACGCCATGCCCCATCGTCAAAGCCAAGCACGCGTCATACAAGCCGGCGAAGGCGTGCTCCCGCTCATGGAGCCCCATGGGCACCGGAAAGCAGGTGGGGTGGCCCAGCTCCGCGAGTCGCTCGCGCAGGGCCACGCAGCCTACGTAAAAGGCCAATTCAGTCCGCAGGGTGGTGAAGAAGCTCAGGATGTGGTCCGTAGCCTGGGCCAAGGCATTTGCAACCGGGTTCAACCCTCTGTCTTTCAATTCCGTCAATATACGAGCGCCGTTCTCGTCACGTTCTGGAACGCGGTATGTGTAAACGGACCCGCGTTTGGCCACAAGGCGCTCAACGAGCCCTTGCCGTTCGTGCTTGGGTCTTCGAAGGATGTACTCAGCGCCTTTGTCCCCTTTTCCCAATTGGGCGCTGATAAGGACACCTTCCCTAAACTGTAGTTCCTTCAAATGCGCGTGGACTCTGTCCAGATAATCGTCATCCAGCTCGTTCTTCAACATCGTGAACAGCCGCCGCAAGCCGTCCGAACGTACCTCTCTTACATGAGCGTCCGCGATGGTCCTCAGTTCCTTCAGGCTCGAGGCAAACAGGCCCAGGACTTCCTTTGACCGGTAGACGATCCAGTCTGCCGATTCCTTCAAGAAAGCGCCAAAGTAGGACTTTCTCTCCGCCTCAACGGCTCTCACCGCAATGTCATATAAGTCCCTGACCATGTCCGGACGGCTGATGCAGTCCCCGAGGATGGCCTGACGGTACAGGATGGCTTCGGGGTCGCGCAGGCTCGTCAGGACGATCTTTTCCACCGCTTCGCGGATGAACCTGTCGCCCTGCGCCATGACGTCGAACTGGGTGCGCAACTCCAGGTCTTGGATGAGGGCTTCCGCGTTCCACGGGTACTCATCCAGGTTGAAGTCACGGTCCTTATAGAGCAGAAATGCCTTCATGTCCGGATCCGCTCCTTTAGGCGCTCGTAGGTCAGGCCGTACTTGCGGGCAATGGACATGGCATAAGCAAGTCCGTCGGCCAGCCGTCTTTCAATGACAAAGGTCCGCACCGCCGGGTCTTCGGGTAAAACACTACTAACCATGCTGACAACCTTCGGATTGAGCGAGGCGAATTCATCGATGAACGTGACGAACACGCACAGGGCGTCAAGCTCGATGATCTTCTCCATGACTTGCTTGCCCAGGAACGCCGCATCCTGCAAAGTGGTCGAGTTAAAAATCTCGTTCATGACGATGATGCTGTTTGGCGTCGCGTGCTCCAGGATCGCGTGAGTACGCACCAAATCGTCCTCGAGTCTGCCCCTCAAGTCCCGGATGTCTTCTTGTCTCTCAAAATGGGTAAACAGGTTGTCGAAGAGGAAGAGCCGACCTTCTCGGCCTGGAACCGGAAGACCGACGCTGGCCAGATAGTGCATCTGCCCAAAGGTGCGGGCAAAGGTCGTCTTGCCGCCCTGATTCGGACCGGTGACGACAAAGATGCGCTCTTGACCCTTTAGGTAAAAGTCGTTACGAATGACGGAGGAATTCGAGGTAACAAGCTTATTGGCCAAGGCCAGGTCGAAGCCCTCGTAGCTGTAGACTTCCTTGTCGCGCTCGGCGATGCGCGGGTAACAGAACTTCAACCCTACTTCCTTGATAGGCGCGATGTACATGAGATAGGCGACGTAAAATTGCACTTCTCGATCGAAAGTGGAGACCGTGTTGTCTAAGAAGGCGGAATGCTTTGAGCAGTAATCGTCCAGGGCCGCAAAACACTCAGGGAACAGCAAGGCGACCCTATCCAAGATCGCCTCTTCAACGTAGTTCATCTCGGGGAATTCGTGGAAACTAACGCGATAGTCCTTAGCCGCTCCCTCCCGGAACTTGGCGAAAGTGTCTTCCACCTCAGCGCTGTATTCAGGCTCTTCGTCATATGCCGAAACATCGATGCGGTGACCTCTGATACGGACATTGTACTTCACCATGGATAAAGCCGATTGGACCCGCTGTGTTTCAGCCCAAAGGGATGAAAATTCGGCCGATTCTATATAGCCACGCAGAAAGTCCTGAAAGGCCAAGAGTCCGCGCGATTGCATGCCGCATTGGTCCATGCTCCTGAACAAGTCATGCACGCCCTGGCAGTAGATTTCCACCGCGTCCAAGAACCAGCGTTCCTTCTGGTGCCGGTGGTGTAGCTTCTCCGCTCGGTCGAGATGTTCCCGCATCAGCCGCATCCGCCGTGCGAAGGTCAGGACGTGATCCAACAACGCGGGGTTTTCTAGATCCCGCATGATTTCTTGACGATAGAGGATTGTGTCTAAATCACATGGGGTGCAATAGAAGAAGGGTTTGAGGTCGTACTCTTTCAAATCAGCAGTAAGAGCGTCAATGACCTGATCGAGGTTCAAATCCGCGAAAAACTCCGGCGGGCCCGGCTCTTCCGCTTTTACACGGCGGTTGGAACCTGCGAACAAGACACTCTGAAAGACCATTCGACTGCCCCTGTGCGATCTAGCAATTGCCCTTTTTCCAACAAAAAGCTCCTACGGGTCCATCCGTAGGAGCCATCACAGGCGGCCTTACGCCTGATATGAGCGAGCTCCATCGCTCCTTAGTCCCTATCAGCATACCACGCCCCGCACTTTCGTCATAATCGGTCCGGGAGCCCGAGTAGCGCGAGCGCGATGTTGGTATACCGGTCGTCTTCGGTCACCTCCCGCGCCGTATAGCCGGGCGGAACAAACCTACGCGCGTCCCTCTCGCTGGCGAACTCGAACTCCGCGATATACAGCCCACCAAGGTGGTCGTGAAATTCATCCACGAGCGCCAAATTGGGAAGGCGATGACGCGTCTTGTGGATTATGTGGCCAACAGCCATTCCCAACATCTCCTCGGCATCGCTCTTGGGGATGCGGTATTCGTATTCCTCGCGAACCATGCCGCGGCCTGCCTTTACTGTGATGTATGCTGCTTCATCTTGCACCCGGATGCGAACCACGGGTGCTGTCTGGGTGAGGTAGCCCTGGCGGATGTTCATGGCACCCAAGGCCGTGGACCATGGGACATTCTGGGGGTCCACCAGAAACCGGCGCTCTATTTCTTGCACGATGCCCTCCTCGCAGGCAGCAAAGCAAACCGCACACGCGGCAGGTGCTTCCTCTTCATTCCCCTGCCTCCGCTCAGGATAGGACCTAGCCTCCTACACCAAGAGGACGGGGACCCATGAGAAGCGTCCAACCCAGTTCCTACCGGCGGAGCGAAGCGATGAGCCGGCGTGGGTAAATCAGGAGGCCGAGAGCATCCCGGATGGAGGCGGTCAGGACATCCGCCGCGCCGAGGGCCGCCGTGGACAAACCCTCGGCGCCTAAGACGGCGACGCCCAACGCAGCTTCTCGGAGCATGTCCACGTCGTTGGCGCCGTTGCCAATGGCGGCGACAGTGTCCCGGCCCAGCCGCCGCACG
>JBJKQC010000122.1:0-3392 GCA_046705745.1 Dehalococcoidia bacterium | reverse complement strand
CGGAATACAGAAGCCGTCATCATAGCCATAGCCAACCAGAAAGGCGGAGTAGCCAAGACCACAACCGCCGTCAATCTGGCCGCGTGCATTGCCGCCGAAGGCCAACGCACTCTGCTGGTCGATATGGACCCACAGGGCGGCTGTGCAGTCTGCTTGGGCATGGATACCAACGTGATGGAAACGTCCGTCTACGATGCCCTCGTGCGCCCCAATGTGGGGATCGCCGATGTCATTCTCCAGACGGAGTTCCAGTTTGACCTTGTGCCGGCGAATATTGACCTAGCGGGAGCAGAGATCGAGCTGAAGCAGGCCCTAGCAGCGGAAACAGTGCTGCAACGCAAGCTTAAGCCGGTGCTGGACCGGTACGACTACATTCTGATCGACACCCCGCCGTCCCTCGGCATCCTGACCGTCAACAGCCTCACTGCTGCCAATCAGGTGCTCATCCCCATCTCCACAGAGTATATGGCCTTGCGAGGTCTCAGGATGCTGCTGGATACCCTGGAAAACGTCCGAGAAGTGACCAATCCCAAGCTCCACGTGCTGGGTATACTCGCCACGCGCTTCGACACGCGGACGGTCAACAGCCGCGAAGTCTTCCAGTACCTGGCCGAGTTCTGCGAGCGGGAGGGGCTGCGTCTGCTACCCGAAGTCATCAAACAGTCCGTGCGGTTCGCGGAGGCGCCGGGCTATCGCACGCCACTTGCCCTTTGGCGCAAAGACCTTGACGGCGCCAAACAGTACCACAAGCTGGCGCTGGAGGTGATGAATGGCAAAGCCTAAGCGCCCAGCCTTCGCGTTCCCGGAGCTTGAGGGACGGGGCAGGCGCGCCATACTCCGCTCCGCCAACGAGGTCTCCGCCGAGCTGGACGCCCTGGAGCAGCAGGACGCGCAGGACGAAGGTGCCCCACAGGAGCGCGTGAAGGTCACCTACCGCTTCAAGCCAGAGGCTGTCGAGGCGGTGGAAGACATCCGCCGGATCCTGCGCCGGGAGCATGGCGTGCGGAAGGTGAACCGCGAGGACATCGCCCAGGCTGCGGTCCTCGAAGCGCTGCGCGACCTTGAGGCCCATGGGGCCGAGAGCTTTATCGCACGCCGTTTCGGCCAGCCTGGCTAGAGCAATTTAGGTTTGGGCGTATGATGCACGGGCAACCCTTGTGGTTGCCCGGCGCCAACGCTGGCCCGGGCTCTGCTCCTACGGAGTTCCGTCCCTCCACGGTGAAATCCCTCTAACATGGCCGGATCGCTCCAGCCGCGAGCAAACGAACGCCCTTCATGGGAAACATAAGTCCGCCGAAGCCCTCTTGGCGCAAGCGACGTCCTACCCCGGTCCCCTACCCTCTTCGCCAAACCCCTCGCCGGCGCGCGCATCTCGGCATGGCCCCGGCCCGCGCGGTCCCACGTGCATCCGCCACCGCTTGGATGAGAGCTAAAGCAACCGATCGACTCAGGCCACTCCGGTGCCCACGGGAGCTTCTGTCTGGAGCGGTACGCCGTCCCGGTACAGCACCTCATTGCCGGGCACTGCTGGCACACGTGGTCCGGGCGTGAGGACGCCAGCCAAGTTGAGCGGATCGCAGGCGGAAACGCGGACGGTTTCACCGGAGGCTGGGCGCCGGTGCACTGCCCTCAGTGCATCCACCGCCTCTGGAAGCGCGAACTGCTCGCCCACAAGGCCCGCCACGAACCGCCCGCCCCGTACCTCGCCGCGCGCCTCGGCCCGGCGATAGCAGCGCAATAACAGGCGCCAGCCGCCTATGGCGGTCGCAAGCGGCTCACGCGCCAGCAGCTCGCGGGTGACCACGCCGTAGCGGCGCAGGAGCTGAGCGGCCCTCGCCTCGATGATTTCGTCGAGGGAGTCCGGGGCGGAGGAGGAATGGAGAAGCGCCCACCGGCTGCCCGCGCGACCTGACGCCGCATTCAGGCGGGCCCGCCTAACGAACCGCGATTGCCGCTGGACCCGCTTGTTGAGGCCGGAGGCGAGGCCGCGCAGGGCGCCGAAGCCGTCCGCGGTTACACGTCCCGCGGCCACCAGTACCCACAGTCCGTCTTCAACCTCCGACGGCAACCGTCCGCTGGCCGCCACGATGTCCGGGAAGAATGAGGCCCCATGCGCTTGCAAGTACTCGAGCACGTCCGCCGCGGCACCTCTGAAGCACTGATCGCCATCCGCTGGGTCCAACAGCCATGCCACGTCCTCCCGCAGCGCGAGCGATACGGGTCCGTTCCGGGATAGTCCAACGCTTGGCGGCCCCGCCGTATTGCGGCGGGCGAACCGCCCCCAGGCCACGTCCCCGCTGAAACAGAGTGCGTCCAAAAGGGCAGGGGAAAAGTCCTTCAGCCGCGCCGGCAGCAGCTCTTTCTCCCAGACGGCGGCGGCTGCCTCGAATCCCTGGAGCTGTTCAACGACCTCCAGCAACCCCGTCTCTCCGGCCACCCGGCTGCCCTGGGTCAGATGCTGCCACTCCAGAAGGAAGCGAATGAAGGTCGCGGGAGGGACCGGCTCGATCTCGCGCCGCAGCCGTCCAACGGTGGCCCGGTGAATGCGCGCGAGAATGCGCCGGTCGCAGTACTCTTCAGCGCTGACCTCCCGCCGGAAATGACCTTCGAGGATCACTCCCTCGCTGATCAATCGCGACAGCCCCGCTCGGACGTCAGTGAAGGGGAGGGCGGTAGCCTCGGCCATTTCCGCCACGGTGAACGGGCCGGACGCCTCCACGCGTCCCCGAATGACCTCCAAAACAGCGTCCTCCTGGGACGGAAGAGCCTCAGGCAGGACCACAAGGGGGTCTTTCGGTTCTCCTGTCCCGTTCGTCCTGTCGCAGACCCCGTATCGCAGCGACGAATCGGGGAGCGCGGAGCGTGAGGAGTCTTCTCCGAACGCGGAGCAGTCGAAGGACGAACAAGCCCATCCCTGGCGCCTGGCCCCGCATTGGAGACCATGTCCGGCCGGGCAAGAATCGAAAGACCCTGGGGCCGCAGGGGGACTGGCCACTCCGGCGGCAGCCTGTTGGTAGGCTGCACGGACGATAGACTCACGCTCGGTGGCCAGCCAAAAAGCCTTGCTGGCGACGTGCATCTCGCGCAGCCGCCCGCTGCCCGCGAGCTCGGCCGCCCAGTCCCGCCATTGAGTGGGGTCTTCCGCGTGCCGCGCGATGTCTTCTTGCGACAGCACGCCCAGCGACAGCAGCGCGTCGTGCAGCTCCTCGGCATCGCGCACCGGCGGCCAGGCGTTCGACGTCTCCTCGGCAATGGCGTCAGGGTCTAGCGCGCCCAGCTCGCGAGCATCCTCTGGCAACGCCCGGCGCAGCGCGACGGCGCGGGCCCTGCGCTCCTCCAGCGGGGCGTCGTCCAGGACGGCGAACGGCATGGCATTGAGCAGCAGATGGCTA
>JBJKQC010000121.1:0-6069 GCA_046705745.1 Dehalococcoidia bacterium | reverse complement strand
GCTCCGGGGGCCTCGAAGGTCGCGCCGGGCGGGATGATGAGCAGGTCGCCGGGCTCTGAGGCGCGGAAAAGCCGGGCGGCGCGCTCTGGGCCGAGGGCGCTGAGTGCGCGGGCGCGCCACAGCTTGTTCTCGTACACGCCCATCGCCAGGTGCCGGACCTTGAAGACGGCGAGGCAGTCCCACGGCTGCCATGGCTCCGGCTCCGCTCCCACGAGCTGGTATTCCACGGGGAGATGGCCCAAGGCGATAAAGGCGTTGACGCCCGCGGCGTAGGCGTCCAGCATCGCCTTCGGCTTGCCGTCCAGGGCGTCGTAGTCGCGCCTGGCGCTGGCCTCTAGCCGGAAGCGGCGCATGGCCACATCATCGTCCACGGCGCTCCGGCCCGCGTACTCGGCCCAGCGGCCGCAGGCGCGGCGGCGGTCGTACTCCATCTGCCAAAGGCGGTCCTGGGCGGCCACGAAGCCCTGGGCGAAGAAGGCGTCGTGGGCCGTCCGCGCCCGGACATGGGGAATGCCGAAGCTGTCCCGCCAGACCTCCACCGCCGCTTCGAGGCCCGCGAGCGTCAGCGGCGACGTGGTGTCCGGCACGGCGGCGGTGAGGTCAGCGCGCGTCAGCGGCAAGGGGACCTCCTGAGATGGCGTCGCGCGCATTGTCGCACGTCCACGGGGAGACGGGGGATAGGTCCCCAGGGCGGGAAGCCGACGCCTGTCGGCGTTATGAGACACAGAACAACACGACGATTTCGATATTATCAATTATTAGTAGGCGGAACGCCTGAAGACAAGGAGTCGTCATGCCCATCTTGCTATTGGTCGCTGGCATCGCATTGATAGGAATGGGTACGCTGGTCCGCAGAAGGTCGCATGATATGCCCTACCGAGCGGTGGGAATAGGGACCATTGCCATCGGGGCGGCCGCGGCGGTCACCGGCATCGCCGCGCACCCCCTGCTCACCTGGATTATGGTCCCGGTCTTGGTGATCACAGCGATTCCCGCCGTCGTGGGCCTCTGGCTGTGGGCGCTGGTCGAATGCCTGCTGTACGAGCTGGACACCGGCAACGACAAGGTGGCGTGGACCATCGTCATCGTCTTCACCACCGTCATCGGGGCCATCCTCTACCTGGCGTCCCGCCGGCCCCGGCGCATCGCGGAGCTAGGGCGGTAAGATGCCAAACCTTTTTGCGCGCTGTCGCCTTTTTCGTGAGACGCTGATTGCGCGTCAGCGCCAGCCAAAAACCACCGGAGCGAATCCACTATGCCTTTCCGTTGCGCCCTCACCATGCTGCTCGCCGCAGTAGCGGCGCTGGCGGCCGCGTGCGCCTCGCCCGTCGACACCCCGACGCCCTCATCGGCATACTCAAGTTGGACCCCTGCTCCCGGCGCGGTGGACCCGGCGGTGACTGCCGTTGCAGCGGACAATTGTGGGTTTCGCCCCAATATCCAGACCAACCCTAATGGCTCACAACAGCCCATCGTCCTGCCGCCACCAGTACTCGTAGACCAACGGGGCAAGGCTGCTGCCGCCCTGTTGGTTGGGGAAAACCGCATCGCACTGTGCTTGCTCACCGACGACGGACGAGGCTGGACCAACTCGGCTCGGTCCGTCAAGAGCGTCGGCAATCTGCGCCCATTCTCAGCACCCCTGACGGTCGATGCTCTCGTTACGCGGCAAATCGGCGGGACTCCTACCACCGGCGGACAACAGACCCTGCAAGACGGAGTGCTCGTGAGTAGCTTCTCCGGGCCAGGCGCTATAGTCACCGCGGTCGCTGGCAGAGTCAGCCCTGAAGTCGCAACCATCGAGGTGTCCAGCGATGGGGCGCCCACGGTACAAGCGTCGATAAAAGATGGGTATTTTATGGCGTGGTGGCCGCAGGAAACCGATCCCCTGAGCATCAGTGTGTTAGCGTACGATGAACATGGAGGCGAGATCGCCGAGTGGCACGCGTCCCCTTGATCATGGTCAATTGCGGCCGCTGTCTCAAGTAACGGTTCAGGCGGCCCGACCACCTGCCGTTTCCCAAGCTAGGGATCGGAGCATCCCGGTCATACGCGACGAAGCCCTGGGCGAAGAAGGCGTCGTGGGCACTCCAAGCCTGGACGTGGGGAATGCCGTGGCCGTCACGCCAGACGTCGACCGGCCCTTCGAGGCCCGCGAGTGTCAGGGGCGACGTGGTGTCCGGCAAGGCGGCGGTGAGGTCAGCGCGCGTCAGCACCCTTGGGTCTCCTCCGACAGCGTCGGTGGCATGGTCGCATGTCTGAGGAGCCCAAGGGCGTTGGTGCTGATTACAGCACGGCGATGGCCTCGAGTTGGATCATGTGGCGGCCAAGGCTGAGGTCGTCCAGGCAATCTTGCATTGGGCTGGTGCCCACAACGAGGCCTAGCCAAACAGCGAGCAACTTTACCCTGGACCTCGTACGCTCCGCCGCCTACCGCTGTCCCAACTGTACCCATACCTCCGCCAGCTCGCCCAACATTTTCGCGCCGTCGCCCTCCCAGGCGCTCCCGTGCATGCAGGCCAGCATGCGAGGATTGGTGGCGATGAGCTTGTCGAACAGGGCGCGAGCGTGGACAGTGTAGGAGTAGTAGTTCATCGCTTTGCGGAACTCTTCGCTGTTGGTCAGGATGTCACCGCCAGTGAGGGCAGGCGTCTTGGAGCCAGGCTGGGTGAAGAGATCGCCGCATAGCAGCGTCCGCGTCGTCGACTCGAACATGTAGCCGCACTCCCAGGCATGGGGGAGTTGCGGCGCGTCCAACCAGATGACCTCGTGCTGGCCCAGTCGTAGCGTCTCACCGTCGGCCATGGCCTTGGGGGCGCGGTCCGCCATATCCCCAATGGAGACAATGGCCGCGGTTTGGCTGCACACGGGCACAGCCTGGGGAGCCGCGGCCAGCCACTCGTTCAGCGAGCCGCACTCATCGGATTCCACGTGGGAGAAGGCCACGTACCGCAAGCGCTCCACAGACGTGATGGTCTCCAGCGCCTCGCGCACCAGCGGGAACATCCTGCGCGGCCCCGTGTGGAATAATAGCGGCTCGTCGTCCAGCACCAGGTACTGGTTGAAGGAGAATTCGAAGTTTGCCGGCGTGTTAATGCGGTAAATGCCCTGAGCGACCTCCGCAATGGTCGTGCCCGACTGCTGGTTGGTGGTTCTTTCTGCGGTTGTCATGTCTTGTTCCTTTCGCGCGGCGATAGCGCCGGCACACTGTCCACTTGGCGAGGGCCACCCGCCCTCCTGGGGCTGAATGCGGACTAAATGCGGATCAGGTCTGTGCCTGCATCTAAGAGCCCGGAGGGGCGAACATCTCCAGCTGAATGTTGTCCGGGTCACGAAAGACCAGCACCGAGGCGTAGGGAGCATCGGTGATGGGCGATTGCGTGCACGGACGGTCGGCCGCGTCGGCCTTCTCGACGCCGAGCTGTGTCAGGTGCTCCTGCCAGGCCTCCAGGTCGGCACGGCTGCCGACTTGGAAACCGACGTGGTCCAGGCCGGTAACGCGCTCGCTGAACCGCTCGCGCTTGTTCGCGTCATGGTGGTGCAGCACGAGCATCAGCCGCCGGTCTGCATCGGTGAGCAGCTTGCCGGTGCCGCCCTCGTGCGGGACATCCCGCTGGTACTTGATGCCGAAGACCTTTTCGTACCAGGGAACACTGACATCCACATTGGACACGGTCAACGCCACATGGTGAATACGGGGGAGCGCCACACCAGCCATACCTCACACCTCCTCTTCGCTATTTGCTGTCGTGCTATCGCGGTGAGTGCGGCTTCGGACTCCAAGCGGCCCGAAGCACATCAACGGCAGTCGGAATCAGGCCGCCGAACCGGCCGGAGCCGGTGGGCAGATGCGGCTCGTTGGCCAGGTGCTGCGACGCCAGACCGTGCATGATGGCGATGAATAGATCAAAGGCCTTCTCGGGCGGAACGCCGGGCGAGAGAGACCCCTGCTCCACGGCCAGCCTGAACCGCTCGTAGCCACCGGCCAACAGGCGGCGGGCTTCCGTCATGGAGGCCTCGGAGGGCTCGAACCCCGGCACGTGGCGCTCGAACACCATGTTGTACAGCTCCGGAAACTCCTGAGCAAAGCTCATGTACGCCTTCATGACGGCGGCGATGGAGTCCCATATCCGGTCGGTATCCCAACGCGCCTTGCTCGCGCGCTTCGCAAAGAGCTGCGTGCCGAGCAGGAAGAGGGCGTCGTACAGGGCCGCCTTGCTGGGGAAGTACCCGTAGAGAGACGGGGCGCGCATGCCGACCCTGCGGGCCACTTCCTGCAGGTTGAGGGCTCCCACGCCTTCTTCCCGCATGACGGAGCGGGCGGCATCGAGAATCTCAGCCTTCGTCCGCTCGCGGTTCCGCTGCCGCCGGTCGCCCACGGTGGGCGTCGAAGAGGCGGTGGGTGTGTCGGCCTTTGATCGAGCACTGGTGGACATTAAGTCTTCCTACGTTGTGTTGGTATTCCTATCTATATTAGGTATTTCTAATGCATTTAGGATACGCCAGCCAAGTCCCATCCTGTCAAGGGACTTTCACCGAGCAATCCTGATGCCTGGGCGGCTATTTGCCTTCCTATACGGAACGGGGCGGGAGCGCGAAGGCCAGCGGGCTCCTGGCGGAGAATCAGCGGCAGCCGTACGAAGGGCTGCGTGCGATTGCTGCTCGCCCCAGCGAGAAGCCAGGGTTTGCGACTGGCTTCGACGTCCACAAGGCCGCCGACCTTTTGTACCCGCTGGCAAGCGAGGACCACTACGGGCTCCTGGTGGTGGAACGCGGCTGGACGCCGGAAGCATGGCAGCAGTGGTCCGCCTAGATCGTCATCCGGGCGCTCTTCCCGCGGGAACAGGGCGCTTAGCGTTTCCCTGGCAGCGACTGCCTGAGCGGTGAGACACAACGGAGAGCGCCCCGATTACTCCAGGGCGCTCTCCGTTGATGAGGCTACGTGGGAGCTGCGGCTAGGCGCCGGAGTGGACGGGCTCCTTGCCGGTGAGGTAGGTCTGCCAGCCCTTCATCAGGCCGTTGACGACGTCCTTTACCGGACCGCCGTCGCCGTGCATGGGCTGGAGCGGAGGCCGATAGGCGAGACGCGAGGGGTCGATGCCACCAACGCCACCTTCCTCCAGGGGTAGGTCGATGCGAGCGGCCTCCTGCGGGTCGCGGATGACGCCAACGGGGTCACCGCCGTCCTGGACGACCTTGATCTGCTCCTCCAGCATGCGCCGAAAGAGGATAATGCCCTTGTCGGACTGGCCCAGGTGCTCCAGGTCGCGGCGGGCCAGCGGGCCCTGCCCGACCCAGGCGGAGGCGTCCTGGTTGTTGACGGTGTCCATGTTCAGGCGGCCACGCTCGTCATGGAGGGTGCCGTAGTAATACGGGACGTACTCCTGCTTCGGCGCGGTCTGGCCCGGCGCGGCCGAGTAGACGGTGTAGCGCAGGTACATGGTGGTGGTGTCGTCCACGGGCACGCGGTACTGGAAGTTGCAGCTGATCTCGCTGCCCTGGAAGAGCGTGCCGGGCATGAGCAGCGGGTGGCCGGTGGCCCAAAGGTCGCTGTCCTCGGACTCTCCCTCCAGCAGGCGGCGCTTGATGATGCCGTACTTGTGGGTGTCGAACCCGACCTTCACGTGGTAGTGGGGCCGGATCCAAACGGCCTTTCGCCCACGCTTCTCGCGCAGGTACTGGGGCAGGATGCCGTGCAGCCACTCGGTGTGGACCGGGTCCAGGGAGTTCTCGACGCCCTGGAGCCAGTTGCACGGCAGCATGCCGATGTTGATCTCGCGGACGGTGTTCTCCCAGAGGTATGCGCCATACTTGGGCAGCAGGGGCGCCGGGTCCGGGCCCATGTACGCCCAGAGGAGGCCGGCGAACTCCTGGACCTTGTAGGCCTTCATCTTGACCTTCTGCTTGAAGAGGCCCCGGGGGTCCTGCTTCTCCTCGAAGGGCTGCTCGATGCACTGGCCGGTGGCGTCGTAGAGCCAGCCGTGGTAGGGGCAGCGGAGACCGTTGTCCTCGGGAATCCCGTAAAGCATGTCCATGCGACGGTGGGCGCACAGCCGGTTGATGAGAGGC
>JBJKQC010000120.1:0-3341 GCA_046705745.1 Dehalococcoidia bacterium | reverse complement strand
GCCGTCTGGCAGATGCACTACCCCGACTCCTTCGAGAGCAAGGACCAGGCCCGGCAGCGGCTGGCCTTCGACGAGCTTTTTCAACTGCAGTTGGCACTCGCGGCGCAGCGCAGGCCCGCCAAGCCCGGTGCGGCTGGCATCCCCCTGCACCCCATGCCGGAGGTCGCCCAATCATTCATCGCAGCGCTGCCCTTCCATCTGACCAACGGGCAGAAACTCGCACTGGCCGAGGCCCAGGCGGACTTGGAACGAGCGGACAAGCCCATGAGCCGCCTGCTGCAAGGAGATGTGGGCAGCGGAAAAACGGCGGTGGCCATGACGCTGCTATTGGCCGCGGTGGGTAACGGTTACCAAGGCGCATTGATGGCGCCCACGGAGGTCTTGGCGGAGCAGCACTTCCTCAACATTCGCCGGATGCTTGCTGAGTGCAAGCATTCCGGCGGGGCTGACCATTGTTTCTCCGTGGACCTTGGCCAAGAGCGGCCGGTGACGATAGGCCTGCTCACCGGCGGCACGGGCAGTCGGGCACGTCGAGAGATCAAGGGGCTATCCATGGAGGGCGGGCTGGACATTCTCATTGGGACCCATGCGCTCATCCAGGACGACGTGGCGCTCCCGCGCCTGGCGCTAGCGGTGGTGGACGAGCAGCACCGTTTTGGTGTAGTGCAACGCGCGGCGCTACGCGGCAAGGGCGCGTCCGGCGCCGAGCCACACCTGCTGCTCATGTCCGCCACGCCCATCCCCCGGACCCTCTCGCTGACCCTTTACGGCGACCTCGACATCTCGGTAATCCCTGAGCTGCCAGCCGGGCGAAAGGAGATCAAGACGCGGATGGTGCCAGGCCATAAGCGCCAGGACGCGGAGGGGTTCCTAGTGGCCCAGGCGCGCGAGGGCCGGCAGTCCTTCGTTGTTTGCCCGCTCATTGACGAGTCGGAATCGGTGTTGGCCAAGGCCGCCACCGCCGAGTACGAGCGCCTGTGTGGATCGACGCTGTCCAGCCTCCGGGTGGGCCTGCTGCACGGCAAGATGCCGCTGGCGGAGAAGCAGTCGGTGATGGAGGACTTCCGGGAGCACCGGCTGGATGTGCTGGTGACGACGCCGGTCATCGAGGTTGGCATCGACGTGCCCAATGCTACGGTCATGCTCATCGAGGCTGCGGACCGCTTCGGACTGGCGCAGCTCCACCAGCTCCGCGGCCGCGTGGGCAGGGGAGAGCACCGGAGCTACTGTCTACTGCTGTCGGAGTCGCAGTCCGAGGAGGCTCGGAAGCGCTTGGAAGTGCTTGTCCGCACTAATAACGGATTCCAAATAGCTGAGGAGGACTTGCGACTGCGCGGGCCGGGCGACTTCTTCGGCACACGGCAGTCGGGCCTACCGGCGCTGAAGGTGGCGCGGCTGGACGACAGCGACCTCCTGGCTATGGCAAAACAGGAGGCGCGGGCGCTGCTAGAGCAGGACCCGGCGTTGGAGGGCCACCGCACCCTCGGCGAGGCGGTGGCCCGCTATGGTACGGCCGCACCGGGTGGCGGCGTGGCGTAAGTATCTGCAATTGGGCGACCTTCCCGCACACGTTTCCCAGGCTTGAGTGTTGCCACAAAATCAATACTTCAAGACTCTCCAATGCCAACATTCTGGGCCCGCTCCGGCCTCAGTCGCCGGGGACGAACCGCTCGATTGCGGCGGCAATTTGCTCCGGCACCTCCAGCGTGGGGAAGTGGCTGTTGGTGTCCAGCCGCTGCACCTGAAACCAGGGATGCTGGGCGGCGAAGGCCTGCTGCGCCGCCAGGTACTCTGGCGCGGTGGGCTGGGCGTAGAGGTGGAGCACCGGCACCGGCGGCTCCAGCGACTGGAGCGCCGAGAGACCGTTGCCGGCCCTGGCGTAGGCTGCGGCAATCTCCCGCCCGGCCCGCGCCCACATCTCACGCCCGTAGGAGCCCATGTCCTCCTTCACGAAGCTGACCACCTGTGGATTGTCCACGTGCTCCAGCCACATGTCGAAGAGACCGGAGCGCGCCTCATGCCAGTGGTCCGGGTCTTGGAGACCTTCTAGTACGCTTACGAATGGTGGAGGTGGGTCCAGGATGATCCAGTCCAGCAGGACCAGCTCTGGGATGCGCGGGCCAAGGCGGCGACGGAGCTCCACCGCAACCCAGCTGGCGTGGGCTTGGGCTACGGGAATCACCTGGCGGGCGCCGCTTGCCTCGATGACGCCCAACGCGTCCTGCACCAGGCCCTCTTCGCCGAAGTCGACAGTGGGAGAGTCGGACTCGCCATGGCCCCGCCAGTCCAACGCCAGCGTCCGCCGTTGCTTGCTGAGGATAGGGACCAGCGGCTCAAACACACCGCGGCTGGAGCACCAGCCGGGCATCAGCAGCAACGCCGGCTCACCCTTCCCAAGGTCCGTGTAATCGATCCCGAATCCAGAGCCCACCATCGCCTTTGCCATGTGTCACCTCCTCAAAGATATGGCCACAAATAATCAGTTACCGAATAATATGGCAAAATGTTATGCCGAGACGAAATACTGTCAAGAGGCTACAATCGGGCAAGGAGGAGCACTCATGGTCAGACGGTTCAGTGATCCCCTTGCCCTGGAAGCGCCCATCAGGTTCGGCGACTCGTTCGCCCGGCAGTACCCGTGGGCCCGGAAGCTGGCCACCGAGGCTACGGTGAATGTGGTCAGGACCAGCGCTCTTCTGGAGGAACGGGTGGGCATTCTGGCCCGGCGCTACGGCGTGTCCAGCCCGGGCTCCAATGTGTTGGGCATTTTGGACGGGGCCGGCGAGCCGCTGCCGCCCCACATCATCAGCGAGCGGTTGTTCAGCAGCCCTGCGACGCTCACCGGCCTGCTCGATTCGCTCGAAAAGCGCGGGCTCGTGCGGCGCACGGCACACCCCACTGACCGCAGAAAGCTGCTGGTGGAGATCACCGAGGAGGGGCGCCGGCTGAGCCGGAGCCTGCTGTCGGAGATACTCCGGGAAGAGGTCCAATGGATGGCCTGCTTCAACGACGAAGAGCTGGAGACGCTGGTGGGGCTGCTGGGGAAGCTGCAAGCCCACCTGTACGGCCTCAGTAGCGCAAGGCCGGGCGACGAGGCTGAGGCCTAGCGCCCATGCACAACCCGCCTGCGGGGTAAGCGGGCTGGCACAGTGCGCGGACGTTGTCGCGCACAACCCCCGCCGGCCCTTTCGCCCTTGACGCGCACCTATCGCCCGCATATGCTGTTGCAAGTATTTGCAGGAGCTACACCTTGCAGGCATATGGAAATCCGGCAGAGGCGATCAGGGCGGCTGGCAGGCGGTTGACCCCCCAGCGCGTCCTGGTGATGGACACCATCAAGC
>JBJKQC010000119.1:0-3102 GCA_046705745.1 Dehalococcoidia bacterium | reverse complement strand
CCGCCTGGGACAAGGCCTGCTGGTCGAGCGGGTTGCGCGCCAGGATCGCCTGGACCTGCTGATAGGCCTCCTGGACCAAGGTTGCGCGTTGCTGCGGGTCCGACACGTTCTGGGACACCTGAGACAGCGTGCCCGCCAGCTGGTAGTGGGGGATCGCCAGGTCGGGATAAGTATTCACCGCCCGCTGGTAGTCGTTGATCGCTTGCTGGACGTTACCGGTGCTCGCAGCCCGCACTCCGGCCTCGGTGATGACGGCGGAAGCAACTGGAGCGGCGACCCGCAGCACCCAAAAGACCACCAACAGGGCCGCGAGCACCGCGGCGGCGACGACCCGCGGCGAAGAAAGGGGCTCCCGCACGCCCAGGCGATTGGCGGACCGGCGAGGGGTGGCGCGACGGCGGTGGACCGGCGCGCGGGCATCCACCGGGGCGGTCTCGGCGGGCCGCATGACGGTGAGGGCCACGATAAGGCCGGCCAGCGCCCAGGAGAGCAGGAAGTCCGAGACCTGGGCCTTGCCAGGGATCTGCTCTACGGCCCGTCCGATGAGGGACGCGGACAGGCCCATCAGCAAGCAGATGTACCAAGGGGCGTACTTCCCGGCCCGGCTGGCACGCAGCATCCGGAACAGCATCAGCGCCGCCGCGCCAACCAAGAATAGATAGGCTGCGACGCCCAGCAGGCCCAGCTCGACGGCCGTATTGACAATGAAATCGTGCCCATTGGTCGCCAGCTGCGACGTGTAGGTGGACTCGCCGGAGAGGGGGAAGGCGTACCCGAACATGTCTGGCCCGTAGCCGATCAAGGGGCGCAGACGCGGCACCAGCAACTGCGGCACCTCGGGGAACTGGGTGGTGTTCACCCAGGGCGAGTGGACGAAGACCTTGGCCGCGCTTTTCCAGATCGTCACCCGATTGGTGAGGCCTCCAGTGACGCCGGGGACAATGCTCGCCACGCGGCCCGCGACACTGCTGGCGCTGGACGACGTTTTGGGCACCGGCAGGAGGACGAACAGGAAGGCGATGACGCCGGAGATAACCACGATGGCCAGGGTGCGGCTCAACTGGGAACGTCCCCCGAAGTAGTAGACCAGCCCCAGCAAGGCCAGCATCCCGACAGCCGCTCCCACCCACGGCCCGCGGCTCAGGGTGAAGATCAGGGCCGTCAGCTGCGGCGCGAGCAGCCCGATGCCCACTACGAGGTTCTCCATGGCCCCCAGGCGCTCACGCAGCGAGAGGGCCAGCATGATCGTGATAGGGATGGTGATGACCAGGTAGGAGCCGGCGAAAATGGGGTTACCGAAGGTGATGTCGACGCGCTGGTCCGAAGATCCTGCTACGTGCAGTGGGTCGACACCGAAGTGCTGCCCGATGCCGTATAGGCTGATGAGGACTGCGGAGACGGCAATGACCCAGAGCAACCGCTGGACCTGCGCGGCCGTCTTAATCTGCGTGGCCATCACGCCGAACACGATGAGGTAGCCTGCAAGGTTCGCCAGGCCGTCCGTGTCCCATCCTGGGTCTGTGCCCCAGATACTGACAGACCAAACGGGGGAGAAGGCGATGGAGATGAGGGTGGCCACCAGGACTGCCGCTGCGCCCAGATACATCAGGCGGGCGGGGTGCGATCGCAGGGCGGCCCATTGCTCGGCCAAGGTGGGGGCGGACGCCCGCCACTCCAGGGCCCAGCGCAGGACGGCCACGGCCAGGAGGTAGACGACGATGGTCCGGAAGACCCCGATTTTCGCCATCTGGATGTAGCCGATCATCCAATTCTGATCGGCCACTGCCAAGGGCACCAGGCTAACGGCGGCCAGCCACCCGGCTTCAAGGAGAGGGCTCAACACGGGGTAGCGCTGGCGCGTTGGAACGGACTCGGCGACTTGCACGGACTATCGCTCCGGGGCAGGCACAACAATGACGGATACGTTCAGCCAAGGCGGTCGGACGCAACTGCGCCTAATACTAACCGATTGCCCTCGTGATAAACCCGCTGTAAGCAAGCGTCTTACGGGAGATCGGCGAACGTGGGCAAGCGAGGCATACGTTCTGAGACAGCATCCACTGAGCATCGAAGCGTTGCCGAACGAAGGGGCAGCCAAGCCAGCCCAAAGGGCGTTCGTACGCCTGTCGTAGGTTGTCGCCTGCCTCGTGCGCCTCATGCGACGATGGGTAAACGGGCATCCCGCGAGGGGGGCGTCCGTGCCCGCGACGGCCTTCCGCTTTCGCCACTTACCTCTGCTACGCATTGCCCATCTCGGATCCGATGGTAATGCGCGCGGCGAGGGCAGCAGGAGCGTGCGGAGAGAGTTCTTCTGCCGGGCAAGATATCGGATGCGGAGTCAAAGGAGGAGACAACGGGCGCGGCGTGAGCGGCTTCGTGATCAGCGATGCCCTGGACCTTCAGGCACCCTAATGCAGGGCGGGCCATAGGAGGAGACCTTGCAGGACCTCAGGGATGCCATTCGGGCACAGCATGCTCTTCTTGCAACGGGCTCGAAGGTCTCTCTGTCGTTTGTGACTCAGCAGCACGCTCCACGCCTCCACGCTCGATAGCGACCGTATGACATAGAGCAGCGCCCTAAGATCAAAAGGGAGGCCCCATGTTCCGGGGCCTCCCTTCACGACTGGCGCGCCGGCCGTTGGTTACGGCCTGCCGCCGCGGGCGCCGGAACTGCCCAAGACTCTCACCGCCGCCGCGTCCATGCTCGACCCGTCATACCAGGCAATGACCTGGCTGCCCGCTTTGATCCCACTCAGTTTGCCGCCTCCGCCTTGGACTTGCGTGTCACTAGTGACCTTCACCGTGACGCTGTTGCCACTGGCCGGCTTGATGGTCAGCGTTCCGGCGCTCGTGTCCACTGCAGACACCGTGCCGCCCACTGTGCTCATCGCCAGCAGTGCCTGGAGCTTCGTCGCCTCGTTGCCCAAGTCGGTCAGACGCTGGTGGTAGCGGTCGTTGGTCGCTTTGATGACCGCGTCGATCTGAGCCTGGGCCTGCGGGGAGACCTGATCGCGGACTTGAGCGAGTCGGTCCAGGTGGTGCTGCATGTCGACTGCCAGCGTCTTCTGGATCCGGTCCAGCAGCTTTTGCTGCGCCGCGAGG
>JBJKQC010000118.1:0-6741 GCA_046705745.1 Dehalococcoidia bacterium | reverse complement strand
CCGCTACTCCGTCATGGGCGTGCCGAAGACCGTCATCAACGACCGCGCCGAGTTCGTCGGCGCCGTTCCAGACGAGATCTTCGTAAACGCCGTCCTGGAGTCCCTGGGCAAGGAGCCCATCGACTGGGAAAAGGAGCTTGGCGAGCAGTAAACGACAGGGGCGCGGCATGCTGGGCCACGTCAAGAGAAGCCAGGCCTGCTCTCGTTCACCTTGCCGCGGACCGCATGCCGTGAAAGCAATCTGGCGGAAATAGCCATGTATGCGACATCCGCCCCTTGCGAGAACAGGGGGCAACCGTGGCACACTGGCGCTGCCATCCGCCACAAAGATTATGCTACGATTAAATTTAGGTAGTGGCGGTGAGAGACGAGGCCAAACCGTGTCAGATAAGGAACAAGCACTAGCGCTGGCTCTCGGTCAAATTGAGCGCCAATTCGGTCGTGGTTCGATCATGCGTCTGGGGGAAGCCTCCCAGCGCATGAATGTGGAGGCAATTCCCACCGGCTCCATCTCGCTGGACTTAGCCCTTGGTGTGGGAGGTATTCCTAGGGGGCGCATCACGGAGATTTTCGGAGCCGAGTCGGCGGGGAAATCCACACTTTGCCACCACATCGTGGCCGAGGCGCAACGACTTGGAGGTACCGCCGCCTACATAGATGCCGAGCATGCCATGGACCCGTCCTACGCCGCGCGCTGCGGCGTCCAGGTGAACGACCTCCTCATTTCCCAGCCTGACTCTGCGGAGCAGGCGCTGGAGATCGTGGAATACCTGGTGCGCAGCGGAGCTGTGGACGTGGTGGTTATCGACAGCGTTGCGGCCCTGGCGCCCCGTGCCGAACTGGAAGGGGACATGGGGGACGCGCACGTCGGTCTCCAGGCAAGGCTCATGTCGCAAGCGCTGCGGAAGCTGACCGCGGCCACCAACCACTCCCACACAGCGGTTGTCTTCGTGAACCAGCTCCGGGAGAAAGTCGGAGTCCTCTTCGGAAGCCCCGAAGTTACGCCAGGTGGCCGGGCCCTCAAATTCTACAGCTCGGTCCGCGTCGACCTGCGGAGAATCGAATCCATCAAGCAGCAGACCGAAGTGGTGGGCTCGCGGGTCCGCGCGAAGATTGTCAAGAACAAAGTCGCACCTCCGTTCCGTCAGGCGGAGTTCGACATCATGTTCAAGCTCGGCATCAGCAAGGCGGGAGACCTCCTCGACTTGGGAACGGCCATGGGCATCATCCGGAAGTCAGGCGCGAACTACTCGTTCAACGAGACGCGCTTGGGCCTGGGCCGGGAAAACGCCAAGGAATTCCTGGGCAATAACCCGGAGATAGCAGCGGAGATCGAGCGGCAGGTCCGGGGACAGCATGGCACATCCAATGGCCATGGCTCTGATGAAGAGTTGGCGGCTTCCCGACTAGACGAAGACGAGCCCGTAGGCTCGTCCGTTGACTAGCGCTGGCGAACGGCCTCGTCTTTCACACCACCACCATGAGGAAATGAGACCGATGGTGGTGTGGTTTGTTGTCTTCTAGCGACAGAGCGCCCGAAGCGCGGTCCCTCGCCGCAAGGCAGGCCGCGTTGCGGGCGCTCGCCCGGCGGCCGCACACCGCGGCGGAGTTGCACGATAAGCTCCGCCGCCGGTTCGACTCGGCCACCGCGGACGTCGTCACCCAAAAGCTCCTCGCCGAAGGATTGTTGGACGACACAGCCTTCGCCGTCGCTTGGCGGTCCAGCCGGGAGCGCCACCGTCCGCGCAGCGCGGCTCTCGTGCGTCAAGAGCTGGTCTCGCATGGAGTCCCAGTCGAGACCGCGTCTCAAGCCGTGGAAGGCATGGATGACGATGCACTGGCCATCCAAGCCGCCCAAGCCCACATGCGGAGCCTCGATCGCCTAGACGAGCAGACCTTCATCCGCCGCCTGGCCGCCTACCTCGGCCGGCGTGGCTTCGGAGCGCCGGTCGTCCGTCGTACGGTCATCCATTTTCTCGACTTGCGCCGCCGGCAAAGCAGCGCAAGTGCTTTCTTGGAGTGAAGGTCCCTGTCCGTGTGGCCCCCACCCTCATGGGGTAAGTGTACGGAGGCAAGCATGCGGGCCAGGGCCAGAAAGGGGGAAAACCCAATTGGAAGCGATACTAGCGGGGATTGTTGGATTGATAGTGGGTCTGGGAGGTGGATACGCCGTCCGGACTATCATGCTCAGCCGTGGCGTTAACGCCGCGAAAGACACCGCGTCGCGACTGCTTGCCGACGCCGAGGAGGAAAAGAAACGGTTACTGCTGGAGGCGAAGGAAGAGGCGCTCAAAACACGGGAGTCCATCGAGGGCGAACTGCGAGATAGACGCCGCGAGGTACAGCGCGCTGAGAGCCGATTGGCGAACAGGGAAGAGAACCTCGACAAGCGGCAGGAGACCTTGGAGTTGCGGGAGGCCCGGTTGGCGGACCGCGAGAAGGATGTGGAACAAGCCAAGGAGGAAGCGGACGCCCTCAAGCTGGAGCAGGCCAGAAAATTGGAGTCCATTGCCGGTCTTACACTGCCCGAGGCACGTGATCAGATCATGCGGCAGGCCGAGGGTGAGATGGAGCAAGAGCTGGCCAAGCGGTACTACGCACTGGAGCAGCAAATGCTCGCGGAAGCGGACCAGAAGGCCCGGAAGGTCGTGTCATTGGCCATTCAACGGCTTGCCTCTGACGTTGTGTCGGAGACGACCACGTCGTTGGTTCCCTTGCCCAACGACGAGATGAAAGGCCGCCTCATTGGCCGTGAAGGCCGCAACATCCGCGCCATCGAAGCGGCAACCGGAGTGGACCTCATCATCGACGACACGCCGGAAGCCGTGACCATCTCCTGCTTCGACCCCATCCGGCGGGAAGTCGCCCGTATCGCCCTGACAAACCTGATCCAGGACGGGCGCATCCACCCAGCTCGTATTGAGGAGACGGTGGAGAAGGCCCAGCGAGAAGTGGAAGAGACCATCCGGCGCTCTGGCGAGCAAGCCGTGCTAGACGCGGGTGTCCGTGGCCTGCACCCGGAGCTCATCAAGCTCATCGGCAGGCTCAACTACCGGTACAGCTACGGCGAGAACATCCTCCAACACTCGGTGGAAGTGGCGCGTATCGCAGGCATGCTGGCCGGTGAGGTCGGGGCGGACATACAGGTCGCCAAGGCCGGCGGCCTGCTGCACGATATCGGGAAGGCCCTCACGCACGAGGTGGAAGGCACCCACATCGAGATCGGCGATGAAATCGCTCGCCGGTATAACCTGCCACACGCTGTGCAAGCCGCCATCGCCGAGCACCATGAGACAGACCGCGGGTCCGTCGAAGCCTTTCTCGTCGCCGCCGCGGACGCTATCAGCGCCGCCCGGCCAGGCTCTCGACGCGATACCGTGGAGCTCTACCTGAAGCGGCTGGAGGCGCTGGAGGACGTGGCCAACAGCTTCCCCGGTGTGCAGAAGTCCTTTGCCATTCAAGCGGGGCGTGAAGTGCGCATTATGGTGGAACCGGACCAGATCGACGACGTCGGCGCGTCCAATCTGGCGAGGAACGTCGTGAAGAAAATCGAAGAAAACCTCGTTTATCCCGGAGAAATCAAGGTGACAGTGGTCCGGGAGACGCGGGCGACGGAAGTAGCTCACTAAGGCTTTTCGGCCTGCCGCCCCACGGCCTTTGGGGGCGGCAGGCCATATCCCTGGGGCACCGCCGGGGTGCCCTACAAGCGTCAACCGGGGTTAGTAACCTGCCCAGAGCCCATTAGGGCGAGACCTGCCCGTGGGTGTAGACTTGCTGTGGCAATTGCTGGCCGTAGTGGTTTGGAGACGACAGAGACGTGCATATTCTGATGGTCGGAGATGTGGTTGGCAGGCCAGGGAGGCATGCCGTTACTAGCATCCTTCCCGGGCTTCGCAGAGAGCTAGGCTTGGACTTCGTGGTGGTGAATGGTGAAAATGCCGCTGCGGGGTTCGGGCTGACCGACGATACCGCGGACGAGATCCTGGCCGCTGGCGCCACGGTCATCTCCGGCGGTAACCACACCTTCGACCAGAAGGAATTCATCCCTTCTCTCAATGGCGAGCTACCGGTCTTGCGCCCCGCCAACTATCCCCGTGGGACCCCGGGAAGGGGCATGGTGCGCATTGGCTCCGTGGCCGTCATCAACCTCCAGGGGCGCGTCTTCATGCCGGAGGGCCTAGACTCGCCCTTCGCCGTTGCGGACAGCCTACTGGACGAGCTGGCGGAGGACCCGCCCAAGCACATCTTGGTGGACTTCCATACGGAGGCCACCTCGGAGCAGGCCGCTCTGGGCTGGTACCTGGACGGCCGTGTGACAGCAGTCGTCGGCACCCACACGCACGTCGCCACGGCCGATACGCGCATCCTGCCCAGGGGTACCGCCTTCGTCACGGACCTGGGCATGACCGGCCCAGTCAACTCCATCATCGGCAGCAAAGTGGAAGATGTGCTCGCCCGGTTCCTGACGGCAATGCCCCGCCGTCTGAACGTCGCCGATGGCCGGGGCCCTGCCCAATTCAACTCCGTTCTCATCGAGACGGACGACACAAACGGACGGGCCAAGAGTATCAGGCGCGTTGACAGGGTGTTGGACTGATGCCTGCTTTGGACAAAGACGCGAAAATCGACCTGCACATGCATACTACCGCGTCTGACGGCCGGCTGACGCCGACGCAGCTCGTCCGCCTGCTGGCGCAGCGCGGCGTCAGTGTTGCCGCCATCTCCGACCACGACAATACCGACGGTTTGGATGAGGCTCTGGCCGAAGCGGAGCGGCATCCTGGCCTCCATATCGTCCCTGCCATCGAGATTAGCGCCGACCACCCAACCGACGACAAGGCAGACGTGCATGTGCTGGGCTATTTCCCCCAATACCACGACGCCCGCTTCCAAGAGCGGCTGCGCACCTTTCGTGAGGACCGCGAGGAGCGGGGCTTTCGCATGGTCGCGAAGCTGCGCGCAATGGGGTACCCCGTCGATTGGGAACGAGTCAAGGCCATTGCGGGGGACGCACCCATTGGACGGCCACACATCGCCCGCGCCATGGTAGAGCGAGGGTATGTTGCGCAAATCAAGGACGCGTTCAAAGGCTTTCTGGAGGACGGTGGACCTGCCTTCGTTGACCGTGCGCACATCTCCATGCCGGAAGCTGTGGAGCTCATCGAGAGCGTCGGCGGCGTCGCCGTCCTAGCCCATCCGCTCTACGTCCCCGGTTACGCGGACATCCTGCCCCATCTTGCCGACATGGGCTTTGTTGGGTTCGAGGTCCACTATGGTGACTTCAGCGCGGACCAACGCCGGGAGCTTGGTCGGCTTGCGGAGCGCTATGGCATGTTGCCCTGCGGCGGCAGCGACTATCACGCCATGGGCCACGACAACGAAGTGCTGCCCGGCATGGCCGGGCCACCTGTGGAGGTCTTCATGGAGCTAAAGCGCCGGGCGGAGGCCGTCCGGAAAGACCTTTAGCACCAGCGAAGCGATGGACGCATCCATTCTCAAGACCGTCGCCGCCCTGGCCTACGCCTACCTGCTGGGCTCCGTGCCCATGGCCTATGTCACCGGCCGGCTGGTGAAGGGCATCGACATTCGGAAGGTCGGGAGCGGTACTGTCGGCGCGTCCAACGTCTGGTACAACGTCGGCAAGTTCTGGATATTCCCCTTGGGGATATTCGATCTCTTCGTGAAGGGACTAACGCCGGTATTCTTGGCCCGTTGGCTTGGTCTCGGCGTGGACATTCAGGCAGCCGCGGGCGTCCTAGTGGTGGCGGGCCATAACTGGCCCTTATTCCTGGGGTTCAAAGGCGGGCGGGGCGTGGCCCCTACCGTCGGCGTCCTGATAGCCTCTGCCCGGCTGGAGCTGGCCGTCTTCGTTGTAATTGCGACAGCTGGGTGGCAGCTCACGCGCAATTCAGCGCTATGGGTTCTCATCGGGTTCGCCTCGCTCCCGTTCCTTTCCTGGTATTGGGCCCGGCCGCTTCCCATCGTCCTTATGATGACCGGGCTATTGTGTATAACCGTTATCAAACGGATTACATCTAATGAATTGAAAGGGAGAGGTGTAACGCTATGGCGGCTGGTGTGGAACCGGCTGCTCTTCGATCGAGACATAGCCGACCACGAAGCTTGGGTGCACCGGACCCTGCCCCCCGTGGTCGATGAACGGAAGTGAGTATTGGCTGTTTGTTATTGGCATCCAGACCGTGAGACCGGCCTTTTCTGCGGCAACTGCGGCAAGCCCATATGCGTCCAGTGCATGCGTCAGCACCCCGTAGGCGTGCGGTGTAAGGAGTGCGCGCGGCTATCGCGCCTGCCCACCTACCAAGTCTCCGCATCGTATCTCCTGCGTGGCATCGGGGCCGCCGCAGGCATGGGCCTGGCAGGTGCCATCGTTCTGCCGCTACTTGAGCACTTTCTACCTTTCGCTGGATTCTTCTTTTTCCTCATCATGGCCGGCGTGGGCTACCTCATTGCTGAAGGCGTGAGCGCAGCGGTGAACCGTCGGCGTGGCCGGCCGTACCAGCTAATGGCGTTGGGAGGAGCCTTGTTGGCCACCATTCCGTCCTCGGTCGGCGCATTCTTTGTGTTTTCCATCGGCTCGCTGTTCGGCTCGCTGCTCACCCTGGCCGGCGTGGCAATAGCCGCCTACGTCGCCTGGGCCCGCCTCGCGCCGTAGTCTGGACGGCTGAGGCCAGGCGTGGCTACAATGAGCGGCACGGCGCGGGCGTAGCTCAGGGGTAGAGC
>JBJKQC010000117.1:0-5613 GCA_046705745.1 Dehalococcoidia bacterium | reverse complement strand
GGCCGTGGCCGGCGCGAATTCCAACGGTCGGCTCGCTCCACTGACCGGATTCAGGCTTGGTCGTCGTCATGCGGATGTCCTTCCTTATCACGAGGCTTTGCTCGTCTCGGCCTAGCGGGCGGAGTTGCCGGACCCAACGCCCGAGACGAAGCCGAGTCTAGGCAGCGACGAAAGGCGTGTCAAGGAAGGCGGGCGTACGAAGCCTGAAGCGGACGTGCCGTGATCCCGCAGGGAGACGGGACCAGGAGGAGGCTGGTTGGCCAGCCTCCTCCACACCGTTCGGCTTCACCGAGCGTCTAGGCTTCCAGAGTCGCCTGGACGCTCAACGCTACATTGCCCGAGAGCGCCTTTGAGACAGGGCAGCCGTCCTTGGCCGCCTCCGCCGCTGCTTGGAAAGCCGCGGCATCGATCCCCGGCACCCTACCCGTCACCCGGAGGTGGCTGGAGACCACCTTGAACGCGCCTTCCACACGGTCGAAGGTCACGGCGCACTCCACGTCCAGCCTGGTAGGTGGCGTGCCCGCACGGCCAAGCCCAGCGGAAAGCGCCATGGAAAAACAGCTTGCATGGGCAGCCGCGATGAGCTCCTCAGGGCTTGTCCGCCCGTTCGCCTGCTCCTCCGTGCGCGCCGCCCAGCTAACCGGGAGCTCGGCGAAGGCACCGCTGGAAACGGCGCTGACGGCTCCACTTCCCGACGTCAGATCGCCGTTCCAGGCGACACGAGCATTCCGAACCGCTGCCATAGGGGGTCCTCCCAACGAAATGATTTAGCGGCCTATACGGCCGTACCGGCGCGGACGGCGCCGCGGACCACCTGGCCCGGTAGCGCGCCCGTGGGCGTTCCGTCCTCTATGATTACCTGCCCATTCACGATGGTAGCCTTGACGCCCTTGGCAAGCTGGCGGAGGCGCATGAGGTTTCCGGGCAGGTCGTACGCCTCGTCGGGCTCCTCCGCCGCGACGGTCTCGGGGTCAAAGAGCACCACGTCTGCCGCGAAGCCGGGGCGCAGCAGGCCACGGTCCGTGATGCCGAACAGCGAGGCCTGCATGAAAGAGAGCTTGCGCACGGCCTCCTCCAGGCTCAGCGCGCCTTCCTCGCGAACCCAATGGCCCAGCACCAGCGTGCTGTAACCGTAACCGGCCTCGAACACCACGTGGGCACCGGCGTCCGACAGGCCGATGACGGTATAGGGGCTCTTGAGCAGCTCCACCATGGCGTCGGCATCATTCCCGACCTGCGCATTGGTGAAGCCGGTCTCCAGGTCTTCCTCCAGCACCAGGTCAAGGAATGCGTCCAGCGCGTCCTTGCCCTGCTCCTCGGCCATGCGCGCCACGCTCTTGCCCTGGAACTGCTTGTTCTTCTCAAGGCGGGCGCGAGAGATGAAAATGCGATCCCAACGGATGGGCAGCGCGGCCTGCTCCGGGATGCCTTCGTCCGCCTCCTGCCGGAGCTTGGCGCGAAGCGACGGGTCCCGGAACGCCGCAATCTTCTCTTCATTGGAGCTCAGCATGATGGGCCGCCACGTGTGCAGGCGGTCGAATACCTGCGCGTTCTTCATGGTGAAGCGCTGGGCCTGCGGGCGCGGGTTCAGGACGGGATAGACCCGCCAGCCCTCGCGGATGCGCTGCTCCACCAGGTCCAGGTGCTTGCGCCAGCCGTCCGGCACGCGTGGGTTGTGGACGATCTGGTTGTAGACCACGGGACGGCCGCTGACCTCGCTCATGCGCGTGGCGAAGCCGTCGCGTATCTCCAGGGGGTACGCGGACCCACACTGGAGCACGCCAGAGGGCAGGCCGCGCAGGGCCGACGCCAGCTCGTAAATCTCCTCCACGGGCGCGACGATGGCCGGAATGGGCCGGCCCTGCAGGTCAAGGTGGCCACGATTGCGGTCGAAGGAGAGGCCCAGGGCGCCCGCCTGAACGGCCTCGCGGACGATGGCCTTCATGGCGTTCAGCTCGTCGGCGGTCGCCTGCTCCCGCTCGTACGCCTCCTCGCCCATCACGTAGCGGCGGACGGCGGAGTGTCCGATGAGCGCGCCGGCGTTGACACCCAGCCGCTGGTCGAGGAAGTCGAGGTACTCCGGGAAGGTCTCCCAGCCCCAGTTGATGCCCGCTTCCAGGCTCTCCAGGGGGTTGGCCTCGACACGGGACAGCATCATAGCCAAGGCCTCGCGGTCGTGCGGCCTTGCGGGGGCCAGGCTGAGAGAGCAGTTTCCGAAGATGACGGTGGTCACGCCGTGCTGGGGAGAGAACGTGCAGAGCGGGTCCCATGTCACCTGGGCGTCGAAGTGGCAATGGTTGTCGATAAAGCCCGGCGCGGCGGCCAGGCCCTCGGCATCGATTGTGCGGGCCGCAGGGCCATCCAGGCGTCCGACCTCGCTGACCTTGCCGTCCCGTATGCCGATGTCGGCATAAAAAGAAGGCATGCCGGAGCCGTCCACTACGCGAGCACCTTTGATGAGCAAGTCGAACATGGTCGCACCTCCCCGTCCAACGATGCGGTTAGCCGCCAACAGCAAGGCCATGAGCCAATCGGCCTCACGATACGCCACGGGCGTCCGGGTAGCAAACGCGCTTTTACTGCCTGATAGCCGCTTCGCGGCCCAACCGCTGCTGGCACCGAGGCCAGGCAGGTGCTGACAGTAGTAGGCGGAGGTCGTTTTGAAATAACGAGGGACCGCATCGCCGCTGCCCAACATTCCTATGACGTGGTGGACGGGTGGACGATGCCAGACGAATCACACTTTCGCAATGCTGTTCGCATGATGGCCCAGGACTCTTTTTCAGCCTCTCTCTTCGACGGCTTGCAACGGCAAGGACGGCTTGAGGCATGGTGCCTTCAGGCGGGACACCGGCGCGAGTGGACGTTCACGCAATGGCTGGACGCCAACTTTCTGCGAAGCAGGGCCACCCTCCGGTTGGTGAGCCGTGGGAAGGCAGTCAGCCTGGGCCCTTCTGGGCCTTCGGCTACCTGAAGAGCGGGCATCGCGGCGGACTAGCGCTCGGGGGCGGGCCGGCCCACGCGAATGCTCGGTGAGGCGCGCTTGCGGCGCCTGAGGCGTCGGATGCGGTCCAAGACGGTGTGAGGGTCGTCGGGGGACTGGGTGCCGTCGCGCCAGCGGTAGACCGTCAGCCACTTGAGGCCCAGCTCATCCGCCACCGCCGCCAGTGTCCACCCCCGCTGCTCCAATTGGGCCAAGGCATCCGCAACGTCCACCAACGCATCCTCCCCTGGTTACGGCACCTCTAACGTGGGGGCCGATCTGTCGTATTGGGTCCTCACTGGAGGCCGACGCAGAGGGTAGGTGAACTCTGGCCCTTTTGCCTAGCGAAAAATTGGCTGAAAAGAGTGGAAAACCGGGATTGCGCGGCGATCGCTAAATAGCGTGGCTAGTCGTGGTCCCAGGTGATGTCGCCGATGGCCTCAATAATGGCGCCGGGACTCTGGAACTGGTGATCATCGAGCTTTTCGAGCACCTGGACGGCCTGCTTCGAAGCGCCGCCCTCTTTCGCCTTCCTGACGACCTCGGGCTTCTTGACGGGGTAGTCCAGCTTTTCGAGCACCTGCTTGGCAAGCCGGCGAGGGTTGATGCCGTAGCTCTTGATGCCCTCCGGCTCCGGGCAGCCGTCGCAGTCCTTCCCGGTGATGGCCTTGTAAAGCTTCCGGTAGTCGGTATCGAACCGGACGCCCTTCTTCTCGACCTCGCGGAGGTCGCCGGCCAAGGGCTTGACCTCCTTACGGGCAAAGTCTGCATCGTATCGTGCCACCTCCTCCACATACCACATGGCGTCATCCCAGCTCTTGGCCCAGCCGCCGATATTGTCCATCAACTCCTTCAGGTCCGAGGAGTCGTACGGCCTGTTGTCCACCTTTGCCATGCGCCACCTCCATCGCGTATTCCGCTCGCGGACGGGCCTCTCCCCAACGTAAGGCCCTCGGGCCAGCAGGGCATCGGCCCTTCAGGTTAGCCCGCTCGACATCAGCTATCTGGACAAGCAAGGGGGACATTCGGTGTATGATTTCACCTACGTCGGCTGTCTTCGGAGGAGGCCATGGCCCAGGAACAAGCGGACCCGATTTCCCTCGACGCCCGGCTTGACGAGCCCTTGTCCCGCTGCCTCTGGCTCGTGAAATGGCTGCTTCTGATACCACACTTCGTCGTGCTGCTTTTCCTCGGTCTGCTCGCGGGGTTTGCCACGCTGATCGCGTTCTTCGCCATCCTGTTCACCAGGAGATATCCGCGAGGGCTTTTCGATTTCAACGTGGGTGTGCTCCGCTGGACCTGGCGGACCGAGTTCTACGGCTACTACGCGCTGGCCACGGACAAGTACCCGCCGTTTTCTCTGGCGAGTCGTGCCGAGTACCCGGCCGACCTGCACATCGAGTACCCCGAGACCCTGAACCGGTGGCTGCCACTGGTGAAGTGGCTTCTGGCCTTTCCACACTACTTCATCATCGGGGTACTGCGCGGAGGGAGCGGCAACGGGGGCGGGCTGTCGGGCATCCTGGCGCTCATCGCGGGCATTGTCCTGCTGTTCACCGGACGCTACCCAAGAGGCGTCTATGACCTGATGATGGGCGTCAATCTCTGGTATTACCGGGTCATTCCCTACGTGCTGTTGATGACGGACAAGTACCCGCCCTTCAGGCTGGACGTGCCGCGGGCGGAGACTCCCGCGGCGTAGCGGGCGAGCGATGGGCAGTGGGACGGGTTGTGACTCGTCGTGAGCGAAACTCCCTACCTGTTGCCCGGCGCGTAGATGTCGGCGCCGCGCTCGTCGCTATCCGAGTAGCCCCACTTGAAGTCGGGGTTACGGTAGGCCTCCTCCGGCATGAGGCTTTCGAGGCCGCGCTTGCCCAGCTCCTCCTCGAACATCTGCCGGATCCAAGGCACTTCGTTGGGGTACTCGATCTGATCGCGCTTGCGGTCCTCCACCTTCTCGCTGTGGCCGGAGAACTGCGGCAGCGGCGCCAGGGCGAGGTAGCGCGCGGGCGTGACGCTGACGTTGAAGTGCTGGTGGAACCAGCGGTCCGGCGGGGTGAACATGCTAGCCTCGTGCCAGGGCGCGATGACCTTCTCGCCGCCCTCCGGCCACATGATGGAGTAGCCCTCCCCCGCGGGGATGACGATGACGCGACCGGGGCCGTGGCGGTGGCCCTTTTTGTAGGTGCCGGGTGGGAAGACGGACATGTGCCCGCCCATCTCAGAGTGGGGGAAGGAGACGTCCACGACGTATCCGCCGCCGCCACGCTGGCGGTGCGGGACGAGCTGCTCCCACGCGCCCATGTCCGTGAAGAAGTTGCCGTACCAGGTGGCGCCGCGGCCCATGCCGGGGGCGCGCTTGGCGACGGCGTAGAGCTCATCCTCCTTGGGTTGGAGAAGCTCCGGGTGCGCGTAGGGGTTGTTGAAGAAAAAGTCCGGGTCGGACTCCAGGGACATGGCGACGGGCAGGTAGTTGTTGTGCAGCAGGCGCAGGGGCTCACCGCCACGGGCGTTGCCTAACTGACGGTAGGCGCCACGCGGGATGACGAACAGGCTGCGGGGGCCGAACTCGAATGTCTTCTTAGCGACACCATCCGCCCAGACAGTGGCGAAGCCCTGGCCGTTGAGGG
>JBJKQC010000116.1:0-9038 GCA_046705745.1 Dehalococcoidia bacterium | reverse complement strand
GGCAATGAGGCTCAGTGAGGCGCGCCAAAATCTGTGGAAGCACCTTCTCGGGCAGCCACAGGGAGTGCAGTGGCGCCGACGGTGCTCGCGCCACTGGTTGGCTGCTACTGATGGGCTCGCCTCCAGGCCAGATACCCCATCGGGACGAGGCTCATAGCGAGCGTGATGGACAACAGGGACACCACGGTTACCGGCACTCCCGTAGCCAGGTTGAGCCAGAATACCGTCAGGGGCATGATTACCAGGGAAAGCCCCAGGGACATAAGCAGCCGGACCGGCCAGCGGATGTCTTCACCTCGGGCGAGTAAGAAGCTCCAGCAGAAGCCGGGCAGGAATAACAGGAGCAGCAGCGCTGTCACCGTCGCTAAGGCTCTCCAGACCTCAATCATTTCTGCGCCTCCGACAATCCCGCGCTCGAAGTGAGCTGCCAGATCTGCGCTGGCCCTTCCGTGTGCACGAGCTTGAAGAAGGGTCCTTGGAATTTCCCTATGGCCATGTAGCTATTTGGGTCCCCTGAGTCGTAGACGTACAAGGCTGGTTGGCCGTAACTAGATAGGAAGCTGGCGGCTGCTTGAGCGTTGTCGCTCTGCAGAAAGGCCAACCACTGGTCTTGGCTTTGCGGGCTCAAGTCGAATTGGCCCGGCGCGATGACGTCGCGACCGCTCCAACCTGCTACCCACGGTGCGTCGTATGCCGAGGCCAATACAACTGCTCCTGCCGGAGTCTCCTGGTTTATCCATTCGATCGCCGCTAGCTGTTCCGGTGTGAGCATTGGGTGCGCCTCTTGCGTGTATCTCCAAGACGGCACCGAAATTCCTATGAGGAGCAGCAGTACCAGCCCGCCGCTCAGCAGAGTCCAGGCACCTTGACGGCCAGTGAAGAATGTCAGGTCCAGGCCTTTGCCGGCGAGCATGAGCATGGCCAGGTCCAACGGGATGAGGTCTCGCTTGAAAAAGAAAAGCTGAAACCCAACCAACGCCGCGCAGGCCACCATCCACAGCAAAGGAAGGGGCCATTGCCGCCGTGCCACGAGGTACATGACGGCGACCAATGCGAACGGCTGATAGCCCAGCGATGCCAGCTGGTACTGGCTGATCTCCATGAACGTCCCACCCGCAGCGGTTCCCCCGGACGCCACGCTGGCGCTGCCGGCTAGGGCGCCTTGCACGAGGGCCCAGTTCTCTTGCCACCGGAGAAGCAAAAGAGGGACCACCATCAGCCCGGCCAGGCCGATCGGTGGCAAGACCTCGCGTTGGCGGGTGACCAACAAATACGCGACCAAGATGAGCGCAGCCACGAGGAATGTAGGGCGGTGGTAGAGTCCTACTCCACCCAGCAGCAGGCCGAACAGCCAAAGGCGCCGGTGTTGGAGCGCGTGCAGGGCCAGCAGCAAGAGGAAAAGGGCCACCACGTTCTTGAGATACATGAGGCCGAAGGTGAAGAGCTGGGTGTAGGAGACGGCATAAAGGAGCGCAGTGAGCAGCGCCGCCCTTCGGCCGAACGCATCTTTCGTCACGAGGTACAGGGGAAGAACAACCGCGGCACTTATGGCGGGTAAGAAGTACCGCAAGAAGCCATCTGGGCTGACACCCGCCATTACATGAAGGTGGGTCGTGAGCATCGGCAGCCCTTGCTCGTAGACCTGGCGCATCCAATGAGGCAAAGTCGTCTCGGGAACGTTGGGAAGCGCGTGGATATAGGCGTCAAAGACCGCCTTGTAAAGGCCGGGGTCGTAGCCCAGTAGCACGGCGTTGCGTAGGCTCAAACCAAGACGCACTGCAAGCGCGATGGCGAAGGCGGCTAGGAGCACTACAGGGGTCCAGGGCAGACCCTTGCCTCTGGCCTCCTCCCACTGCTTCAACAACGGAATGGCCAGCAAGGGAACCGCTAGCGACAAATAGGGGAGATATCCGGGCATCGGAAGCAGGCCGAGCCCTTGCGCCAAGACCTGCAGGATGAAAAGGGCCGCACCTAGGGCGAACGTAATGCCCAATAGGTCACGCGACTTGGTCATGGGCGGGGCTCAAGGGTCCTGAAAAGGTGGTCGAAACGCTCAGCCACTGATTCCCATGAGAAACGCTCTTCTACGAGCCGCCGGGCGTTGGCGGTTACTTGAGCGCGCAGACCTTGGTCTGTCAGGAGGCTTGCGATGGCCGCGGCAAGCGCCTCGGCGCTCCCTGGTTCTACCAGCAGTCCCGTCTTGCCGTGCTGCACGACGTCTGGGATTCCGCCGATGTCCGACGCAACGATGGGCAATCCGGAGCCGGCGGCTTCCAGTAGCACGACTCCCAGGCCCTCGGTGTCGCCGTTTCGACCCCGGACCGATGGTGCCACGAAAACATCCGCGTCGCGGTAGTACGCGGGTAGATCTGAGTTGGGAACGGCTCCGGGGAACTCCACGCTTCCGTCGAGGCCCAAGTCCTTGGCTAACGCCATCAGGGTCCGACGCTCAGGGCCATCACCCACCACGGTGGCCCGTGCGTCCGGTACCGACCGCAAGAGCGTGGGCATGGCTTCGATCAGATGGCGGACGCCCTTCTTCTCTACCAAGCGTCCCACGAACAATACCCTGGAAGACCGGTCGCCCTTTTGGCCGTCTCCGGGAGTTGCCTGAAAGGCGGCCGGGTCCACTCCCATGGGAATGACTTCGGATTCGACGCCTGTCAAGCGTCGCAGCTCGGCCTGCATGGCGGTGCTGTTGGCCGTGCAAACATCGGCCCTGCTCGCCGCCAGGTGCAACAGGCGCCGCCGGAAAGTCCCCTTCGCAGCGAATACATCGGCGCCATGGGCGCTCATCACTATCGGGCAGGGCAGTAGGGGCAGGGCCAGGGCTGCGACCAGTCCCTGCGGAACCACCCAATGCGCGTGCACCACATCGATGTTGTGCTTGCGTACGAGCCGTACCAGAGCAACGGACTCGGCGGCTAGGAACGGCGGCACCAGCGCCCACCGGAATGGTCGATGCCGCAAGTTCTCCAGGATTCCCCCTGCATAGCTGAGCGTTTCCACCGGCTTTGGCGCATAGCGGAAACGGTGAACGTGGAGCCCTTCCATGGCCTCCTCCAATGCGGCGCCCGCCGCGTGGGGGGCCAGTACGTGGACATCATGGCCTCGCGCCACCAGCGACTTGGATAGGGCGAACACGAATGGCGGCACAGTGTCGCCATGCCACCGGGGAAACGTTGAGGTGAGCACCAGCAGGCGCATCATTCACCTGGGATAGAAGGTTCTGGCTGAACAGGAACGGCCACAGCGCAGGGCTTTAGATGGCCGCTTGATCGCCATGTGAAGGCGATCGCTTCCATGAGCGCCACGAAGGCGATGTCCGAGGCCACCAACGCCAAGCGAGCTGCCGCCACCGTGACGGCGGCCTCCGGCGCACTGATGATCTGGGAAAGCATCAGCATCGTTGCGCCTTCCCGCACGCCGAGCCCAGCGGGAGTGAAGACAGCCAGGTAACCTGCAACACCGCCCAGGACGCATGCGCCGGCGGTGGCAACCAGCTGGGCGGGAGTCAGGTCCATGAGGCTCATGGCCAGGAAAATGTAAAACATGACCTGAAGGCTCGAGTGCAAGGTGTATGCGGCCACCCACTCGGCCGATTGCCTGCGCCTCAGGACTGCCATCGCTGATACCAGCGCGCCAATGGGCCGTTTTACCGGCTTGGCGATTCTGTCCGCCACTCCATTCCCCGCTTGCAGCGTCCGACGCAGCAGGGGCAGCGTATTCGCCAACGTTAGAATGCCGAGCAGGCCGAGGCCAACACCGGCCGCCGGGTGCACCAGAGCGCCTGTGAGCAGCGCCAAGCCAAGAACCGTCAGCGCGCCGTAGGAAAACAGTGCCTCCAGCAGCAGGCTGGACCCCAGGGCGGCGGTGGAAACCCCGGGCCTCCTGGCCAAATAAGCACGTCCGCCGAAGGCCCATACGCGGCCGGGGAGATACCGTCCCAGCCAGCTCCGGCTACACGCCAGGTAGAGGGCCAGCAGGGGGTGCCGATCTGCTCGTGCCACCCCCGTGACGCCGCCAAGCACCCACGCCCAGAGTAGTGGCAGGAGCAGCAGCACGAGCAGGTGCGTGCCAAATGCCGCTATGAACCAGCGCCATCGTACCTGGGCGAGGTCGAAGCCGGACTCGAGCGCCCGCTGCACTGCGAGCCCTACGAACACCAGGGCGGCTGCGGCTAGCGCCGCGGTCAGCATGCGGGCCACGATTCTTGCGTTCATGTGCTTCATCTTCCGCACCCCTCCAGACCCTTGCCTCTACTGCGCCGCCCGCAGCGATACCGATGGCGCGGAGACGTCGGTCATGAGTAGCTGTAAGGAGTCATAATTCCCCAGATCCACGTCTCCCAGGAACTTGGGACCGCTTCCTTGCCGCTCCAAATAGACGGCGCTGCCATCTTTCACCAGCAGCCGGTCTCCGGTCAGGAACGGCCCACCCGGCACCACGGCTTCCTTCCCCTGGTCCGTCCGGAGTGTGAGGCCGGTGATGCCGCCGGTCCGCCGGGACGGGGAGGCGTTAGGCTTGCCCTCCCATGCACAGCCGTAGTGGTCGCCGTCACAGTACAGGGAGGCCGGGTCGCTGGTCGGCAGCACCTCGACCCCGTCCCAGTAGACCACGCCTTTGCCGCCGGGCATCGAAGGAACCAGCGCGAGTTGCACCACAATATGGTCTGCGCTCGCCGGGGGCTTAGGCCCTTGCACCGTCAATGGCTGGAATCCTTCCGCGGCATGGTCTAGTGACACGCTATAGCGTTCCAAGTTCTTGTTGGCTGCATCCTGCACAAACACCACTAGCTGCGCGGTGGCATTCTCCAGTTGCGCGGCGTGGACCCACACACGGACCGACCAGGTGCCGGCGAGCAAGTCTGTGGCGCTTACCGAGTAGCTGCGGCGAATGAAGTCCGTCTCCGGCCCCGTCAGTTCCATGCGCAACGAGGTTCTCCCAAAGGCTGAGAACTCCTCGCTCAAGCGGGCCTGCTGACCCACGTCTGGGCCGCTCCAGCCGTCCAGTCCAGTCTCGAACGATGGGTTGCCCAGCAGATTGTGGGCTGACCCGTCCTGGTCGATGGATATGGCAAAATTCTTGCCGGGCGAGAAAGCCGCCGTGGCATAAACGCCATTACCCGTTCCGGAGACCTGGAGATCTTCGGTGGCGATCGCCAGCCGCCACAGGTCTACTCCCGTCTGTATCTGCGCCACGTGCACCACGGTCAAGTGGTATGTCGACAGCCGATCGGATAGCGAAGAGAGGTCATTAGCCGGGCTTAGGAGGAAGTAGACTGGGGTGCCCATCCGATAGACTTGGGCTGCCGCGTCGGCGACACGGTACATCATCTCCTGATTGGATATTTGGATGTCTGTCCCCGTCCATAGCCCTACCGTACGCCGTACCGGAGCTGACCACTTGTCTACCGGGGCCCCGTCATAGATGAGCGCGTTCGTTTCCGTGTACTTTGTGAGTGCTTGTTCGTACAGGGCACTGTTGGTGGCCTCGATCGATTGCAGATTGAGGATGGACTCCGGTCCATCGGCCCAGACTTGGTGGGTGCCGGTGACCGCCAATGCAGCGATGAGGGCGATGGAGACCGCTCGCGGGGTGCGGGCGAGCGCATAGAGCAGCCCGAAGCCCAACGCTAGGTAGAGGGGCATCCAGTACCTGACTACGGATGCCCGCAGATCCGGCTCCGTGGCCTGGGCCAGGAAGGTGCCGGGGTTGGCCCGGCTCACCAGCACATAGACGATCCCGAGGACCACGAGTCCAATCGCCGCCAGTCCTAGATGTCGCCGCAGCGCGTGTGACCCGAGCGCATAGCCGGCGACGCCCAATGCCAGCAGATACGGCACGAGGAGGACGACCTGGTTCACGAGGCCATTCCATACAACTCCTAATGCCATGGGCTGAGGAAAAAAGACCTGCTTCACGAGCGATAGGGCCGCCAGGATGGGGTTGGCAGCCGATAACTGCGTCGCATCCGGCCAGTAAAACTGATAAAGAACTCGGTAGCCAAAAACGAAGGGGGAGCCATTGGTCGCCCAATTGAGCAAGAGTGCAGGGAGTATGAAGGAAATAATCTGTCCCGCCGCGTAGACGCCCGCCACTAAGCCGATATCCCTTCTATGAAGCGGCTTGTGCCATCGCTGTGTAAACGAAAGCAGACCGATCAGGCCCAGGATGAGCAGGAACGGCGCCTCAGGCTGGCGGGTCAACGCAGCCATCCCCATGGCGATGCTGGACGCGAAGAGCCACCGATGCGAGCCATGACGGAGCGCCAGCGCGTAGCAGATGAGTCCGCACGTGATAAATAGGAACGTCATACCGATATCGAAGTAGACCCTGCTGGCCCAGTACCAGAGCGGCGTAACCCCAAGAAGCCCAAATCCCAAGTACCGCGGCGCCGCCGGATAGAGCACACGCATGAACAGCGTAAGCAGCACGAAGAGCAGCCCCGGCACCAATGCCAAGGCCAGCGGGGCGGCGCCGCCGAATATCACTCGGACGATCGCCACCAAAGCCAAGTGCCCTAGCGAGTAGATAGGGATAGCGCGGTCGCGGTACTGCACGAACCCCCGGGGCGCCGTTGGCGAGTCCGTGTTCAACCTGGTCAGTTCGTCTTGGAGGTAGAGATGCCCAGTTTGGGCAAACTCCTCCGCCGCCATGTATGCAGCCGTCTCATCCGGCGCATTGAACGCGCCTGTATTGTGTAGGCCGAGGTAAAGAGCTGGCGCGGAGGCTATCAAGAACAACGGCAGGTACACCGTTCCGAGGAACGCCATGGCAAAGGTACGGGCTAGGCCAAGCGAATGCCGGACCGACTCTTTCGCCTGTTCGGGCCTCGGGTGTTTGCCGTGCGCTCCTTCCCTCAAGCGTTCCCAGGCGGCGCCAGCCCAGCTGCGCGACCCTGGCCCACTTGCCGCCTGTCCACCCACAATGCGTCCGGTCTCCGCGGTCCTCAATGTCAAGACGTGGCTGGGAACAAACCGGAGCAGCAGCCAACCTGCGCCGCGCGCGGCGAACCCGCCGAGACCAGCGATAAGGCCGGGGCGGTGGTACTTTGCTGGGTGTTTGGCGATGTCGGCCGTAAGGTCTGTGACTTCGAACTGGGCACCAGTACTGACCCTGTACAGGTCGGCCTTGGAAAGCGGTTGAACGTCGTAGGCGTTGCCGCGCCGGAAGAGTCGGACAACGCGATCGGCCATGCCGCGGGGAAGCCAAGAGAGAAAAGGGAGTCTGTAATGAGGCTCGATGAGCGCGTACTTGTTGGGAGTGGATAGATAGGCGACTCCACCAGGCTTCAAGATCCTGCGTATCTCTCGGAGGCACCCCTGTTGCTCCCTTACGTGCTCTATGACATGGTTGGCGATAACGGCGTCGAAGGTCTTGCTCTGGAAGGGTAGTGCGTCGCCGGAGGCCTGAACGAAAGAGAGGTCGGAGGGCAAGCGGTAGTTCGCCACGTCGACCTGAGTACACCTGGCGCCCAGCCTTCTGCTCACCTCTCTCCCGAGCACTCCGGAGCCGGCGCCGAGGTCGAGTATCCGGGATCTTTGACGCCTATCAATGCCTGCCTGTTGGAGGACGGCGGCGATGGTGGCCGCCTTTCTCAGTCGCTCGAGGAGGTTTGAGTCAGCGAACGAGCTAAGGGCCGGATGCGGATGGGCGGCCGGCCGCCGAGCCTCGCTCGGTGCCGACCGCCCCAGTAGTTCTGGATTGTGCCGTGGATTAGTCCAAGGTCGTCCTGCCATTGCGAAAGTCCGTTATGCCACCCGGACAGGCGTCTTGGCGTCATTGGTCTGAGATGCTGCTGGCCCGGTGGGGACTGTCGGCTGAGAAGGCAGCCACGCAATGTTTTCCTGGCGGTCCTTCAATCTGAATAGGACGTCGTCTAGTAGCCTGCGGTTGCTGACAATGAGGCCGGCCAAGACGCCCATGACTAACAACTGGAAGCCAAACAGGATCAGGTATCCCGCAGCCATGGCTGAGGGCACCAAGGGAGTGACCTGTCCTGTCAGGGCATAGTGCGCTAAGACTCTCGCCCCGAGCCCCATACCGATGAGCACCGGCAGCATCCCGCAGATGGCGAGCACGCGCAGGGCGTGGTAGCCGAGGAATGAGCGAAGAATGGCGGTGCCAGCCTTCCCTATGTAGTTGACGGCCCCGGACATCAGGCGTGAGTTACCGCTTGTGCGGCGCCGGAAGGTGACCGGGACATCCACCACCTTGAGCTTGGAATTGGCCGCTTGGAACACCGTCTCCTGCGTGTAGGTGTAGCCGGCGATGATGTTCATAGACCGGGCCGCATCCCTGGTGAATGCGCGGTAGCCGGTCTGTGTGTCGCTGAGCGGGAGGCCCGCCATCTTAGCGACGACGCGCGACCCGATGCGGTTCCCTAGTCTCTTCTGCCACGGCATGTACTCAATGGTGCCGGCCAGGCGCGAGCCCAGGACCATGTCCGCCTGCCCTTGCAGGATCGGCTCCAGCAGCTTCGGCATCTCGTCCGCGTCGTATTGGCCGTCCGCATCGATGTTGACGATGATGTCGGCGCCCGTGACCAAGGCCCTGTCGAGCCCCGCCTTGAACACCGCCGCCAGCCCTCGTCTCCCGCGGAAGCTCACCACATCGTCGGCGCCTGCCATCCGCGCCTGATCCACGGTGTGATCCGTTGAGCCGTCATTGATGACCAGAACCCGCACATTATCGATACCGTCCAATCGGCGAGGGATCGAGCGCACGACGTCCGCGATGGTGTCCTCTTCGTTGTAGGCTGGGATCATGACTACGAGTTTCACGGGACTGGGACCTCCTGGGATGATTGACCACGGACCGGGCAAGGCAGACTTGTTGTGCGGTACGGCGTATCCCACTCCGTACCACTTGAACCCGAGAGAGGTAACGAATTCACGGTCGAAAGCGTTGCGTCCGTCGAAGATCACCGGACCTGCCAACATCGCTTTCACGCGCTCCAGGTCCGCTTCTTTGAAAACGGGCCACTCCGTAGCGACAATAAGGGCGTCGGCGCCCCTCAAGGCCTCGTACATGTC
>JBJKQC010000115.1:0-8869 GCA_046705745.1 Dehalococcoidia bacterium | reverse complement strand
GCTCCTGCTTTCACCCGATTGAGCAACAGGCCCGTTCCGTTTCAGCGCTCCCCTTCTGCATTGGCGCTAACCGCGCTAGGCCGCTGCGCCGGTCCGCTCGTATCCGTTCACCAGCAACTCCAGGCCGCCCGTCACTGGATCGAACATGAGCCCATGGACGGGCACATCATAAGGGATCAATGGGTTCTCGCGGACCAACTGAGTGACGCGCCGCACGTTACCGTACACGTCCTGAAAAGTGCCAAGCCACTCGGCGAGACTGGGCCGCAAGGACGCAATGGCTTCTGGAGCGATGCCGCGGGCCAGCATGCGCTGCTCCATCTCCGCCTCGTCGATTTTCCCCATCCCGCAATCCAGATGGCCGATGGTGTAGATCTCCTCGCAGCCCAGCGCATGGACCGCCACTACGAGGCTCCGGATGACGCCGCCATGAGGGTCGATGACCGTCGTGCCGGCGTTCTTGATGACCTTGGCATCGCCTCGCCGTAGTCCCATGGCCGGCTCTAGGAAGTCCACCAGCCGCGTGTCCATGCAAGTGAAAATCGCGATTTTCTTCGCCGGACGGGACTCTGGCTTCAGCCGCGCACTGACGAAATGTTCGTTGTGGTCCAGTATCTCATTGAGCAGCATCGTCGGGCTCCTGTGCTTTTGCTTCGTCGTTATGCCTGCCAGCGAAGGCCGGCCTGTTTCAACTTCCAACTTTCAACTTCCCACTCCATTGACCGCCTGCCAAGCTCGTCAGCAGTGTCCCCACGGTTCCGCCGCTACTGTGGCTCGCCTTCCCGGACCACCCTGAGGGGAATGAAAATTCTCCTCTGGGAAGCAGCTCTTTGGGGAGGCGCCGGCGGCTTTGTCCTGCCGCGCAACAGGGAGAGCACCAGGCCAGTCCCGGCCAGCGGAATCGCGAGTAGGGCAGCCGCGTGCAGACCGTTGATAAAGGCCTCGCTCAGCAGCGCATGGGCTGCGGGAGTCGTCGCTGAGGCCACCTGCTCCGGCGAGGGCAGCCCATGAAGGGAGAAGCCCCCTGCACTGGCAAAGGCGGCAAACGTCGTCCCACTAAAAGCAATTCCCATGCTCTGCCCAATGTAGCGAAACATCCCCAAAAGCCCGGAGGAGATGCCACGCTTGGTGGAGGGCACCGCCGACATGACGGAATTGTTGTTAGGGGACATGAACATGCCGATGCCCGCTCCAAGCACCGTCAGCCGCCAGAGCACGTCCCACAAGGCCATACTAGCGGTAACCCGCGACATCAGGAACAGAGCGATTATGACGACACCCAGCCCCCAGAAGTCAGGCCCCTAGCCCCAAACTTGTCCGAGAGCCGGCCCGAAAGCGGTGCTACGATCATGAGCGTCATGGGAAGAGGCAACATCAATAGCCCTGCGGTCTGTGCCGAGTACCCCCGGAGAGCCTGCCAGTAAAAGGGAAAGAGGAGCATCATGGTGGCCATGGTCATGGTGGTGAAGCTGCCAGCGACTTGGCCGGCAGCGAACTGACGGATCCTGAACAAGGATAGGTCCACCAGGGGAAACTGGGTATGGCGCTCCCGAAAAACGAAAAAGCCCAGCACTGCCAGGCCGGCGGCAATGAGCGCCAACGTGGCGAGGGATATCCAGCCCCACTCCGGGGCCTTGGTGATACCCAGTAGCACCATTCCTGCCCCGCTGAAGAGCAGCCCGGCGCCCAGCCAATCGATCGGCTCCAACGTCCGATTGCGACGAAGAGGCGGCAGGATCAGAGCGCCCATTGACGCTGCCAAGATACCGACAGGCACGTTGACTAAAAATACCGACCCCCAGCCGAAATGAGTAACCAAAAACCCTCCGAGAGTCGGCCCAATTGCTGCCCCGCCGCTGACCAATATCGCCTGCACCCCCATGGCGACGCCACGTCGTCCTTCAGGGAAAGTGTCGGTGATGATGGCCAGTACGTTGCTCGTTATCAGCGCGCCGCCAATAGCCTGGACCATCCGGGCGCCGATAAGCCAGAAGATGGACTGTGAGAAGGCCGCCAGGAGGCTAGCACCTGCGAAGGCCAGGACGCCAATGATGAACAGGCGTTTGCGACCAAGGACGTCGCTGATGCGCCCGAAGAAGGGGACCAGGCCGGTCAACACGAGGGTGTAAGCGATAAGCGTCCACTCGACCTCCGCTAGTGACGCGTGCATGGCTTCCGCGATGGTCGGCAGGGCGATATTCAAGATGGAGATGTCGACCACCACCATGAACAGCCCCAAGGCCACGGAAAACAGCACAAGCCAAGGATTGTCCCTGCTCAGCACTTTCCCCCACCCGGCTCTCCCCATTCTTCAAGCTCCCGTGACGTCTATCCGTTACCTCGCGCCAACACAGCCCTGGCCTAGTAGAGATGAAAGTAAGAGGCTGCCCGGGCCGTCGGTATGATCAGCGGAGTCAGTGACCTTTTACGGAACGGCGGCGCGCGAGCGGGCTGGCCGGAGCTGCGGGAAACGGCCTCCCGACTAAACGCTGGCCGTACCTGCGTAGTGGGCGTGCTCGTCGAGGTGGGTTTCCCATCGCGGTGCGTGGTCGCCGGCAGGTGCTGTGGCCTGCAGCACCACATCCATGGCACTCACCACCCTAATGAGCTCATCGTCCGTCAGCGTGTGCGCCAAAGGCTCGATACGCCATCTGCTGACGTGCCAGAACTGCTCCATCTCCGCGTGGCCTCGGCCGGTTAGCTGGCAAAGGACAATTCGGCGGTCGCTTGGGTCGGCGAGGCGTTCCACCAGTCCTTTGTGCACCAGCCGATCGATCATGCTGGTCGTTGAGGAGAGACCGTTGCCCAGGGATCCCGCTAGATCGGTCATCCGCTGTGGACCCTGGACCAGCAGCCCCAGTGTCCGCAACTGCGCCAAGGTGAGTTCTAAGTCGGCAAGCTCTTGGGAGACTGCGGTCTGGCCCAGATACCTGTGAATCCGCTCCATCTGCTCGATGAAGCGATACACCAACTCGCGCCTAGTCCGATGCATCGGGCGTTTCGTACTATTCGACTCCACCGAACTATTATACCGCGTCGCCTGGCGGCCGTCAAAGGCTTGATGGTCTTGAAAAACCGCGCTCATCGCAGCGAATTTGTGATGAATGCCCGGCTTAGGAGCCGGATGAGGGGACGATCTATCCAAACAAGCCCGGTATCTGGCACCGGCAGCCTTTAGACAAGCAGGCCATGGAATGCGGGCCGGCGGGCGTCGTGAGCGCGACGCTGTTACTCGTCCTACGTACTGCGCCACGGGTGCGGGTCGCGGCCATGCGCCCGGAACCAGTAGTAGATCTCGTCCCAGTACGTTTCAGGGTCTATCGCCAGCACGTCTCCACCCTGTGAGGCCCGAGACAGCACCAGCTTCCCCCATCGCTCGGGCTGGCGTTTGTCTACGTCGACCTCCAGCCCATTGACCGCCGTGTCCAGCTGCTCCATGTCGTTGAGGAAATCCGTGAGCACGCTGGGACTCGCGTCCCACTTCTTGAGCACCGTGTTGCTATCCTCGCCGTACTCGCCGACGAACAGCAGGGCATCCTCGCCCTTGCCCTTGGTCCGCCACTCGATTCGCCCGGTCATGGTCACCTCGATAAGTGCCTTTCCGTCACTCTCTCGAAGATGCGCCTCTCCGCCATCCCGACAAAAACCGGCACCCAGAGACGCTTGGGTGGCAGGACATTTTCCGTTTCCCATCTGCCCATTCTCATGGGTTTCGGAAGGGATGCGCCCGTCCTAGAAGAACGTATTGATCACCTTTGGCAGCATCACATTCGCCGCGATGATAATTTTGCGTTTAACCACCTTGAACTTGGTGTCCGGGTCGCGCCGGAGCAAGTCTTCCCGTCGTCCAACCCACTGGTTCACCTCGTCTTGCAAGCGGTTCTGGTAGCAGTGGAACTTGCTGTTGACCCGTATGTGGTCTCCTTCGACGCCCACCACTTCCACGTTGGTGATCAGGTGCTCGAAGCGCGAGACCGGCTCCTCGGGCCAGTGGACGCCGGTATTGAGCTGCCGGATCCGCCCGGCCAAGATGTCCTTGCCCTCGTCGAACCAGTTGATCTCGGTGTCGTGGTCCGTGAACTCCAAGTCCCAATCGCCAAACTTGATGTTTCGGCGCATGGGCATCCAGTAGTCCAGGTCGTCGGCCAGCAGGTCAAGCCATTCTTCCAGCCTTCGCTCGTCCAGCAGCCGTGCTTCCAGGTACAGGAACTGCTCCACGTCGTGCTGTAGGATTACCCGTTCCAGCGTCGTCTGCTCCGCGCTGACGTCTACCATCGCATCGCTCCTGTTATGCCCAGCGTCCTTGCTAATCGCTGACGGCCGACTTCACCTGATTGAAGAACACGAACTCTTCGGCGCCAACCAACGATTGGTCTGGGTGCTCGGTGAATTTCACCTGAATCCACCCGCCGTCATGTGGGTTCGCGACGATGTTGCCAACCGCACCGTCGGTGAGCGTGACCTTGGTGCCTTCAGGAAGGTTGGTGAAAACCTTGACCCCATCCGGCCCGCTGAGATCGTACGTCGTTGGTGCCATTACGCCGTCGCACTCACTTGGCCGTCCACGCCGGGCCAGATGTTGTGGTTGGCCGACTTGTTGATCGGGTAAAGGTCGTCCCAGCTCGCGGCCTCCATGAACGCCAGCCACCGGCTGAAACGCGCACGGTGGGCCTCTTCCGTGTACGAGCCGTTGACGATGACACCCGGTAGACGGTCGTCGTACTTGCCGTGGCCAATGCCGTTCCTGAAGAAGTAGTCCCACTTCCGGGCGGTCGCGCCCTGGCTGGCTGGGAAGACGTAGTTCCAGTTCTCCATGTCATCGGACTCGAAGAAGCCCGCGGGGCCGTTGAAGCGCTCGGCGTAGTGACGCAAGGCGTCCTTCACGTAGTCGGGCGCGGCCTTGTCCACGCCGAACAGGCTCCACCGCTCGGTCATGCCGGTCTCGTGCGGGTGGTAGTAACGGATGCGCCACGAGTCGACCATCACAGCCGGCCAGATGGCGAAGTGGCCGCCGCCCCAGCCGTGCGGCGGCATGATGCGGTTCGCGTAGACCTGCTTCTTCTTCTCGGTCTGCGCGCGGAAGTAGTCGTCGACGCCGGGCTCGAACCACTCGTCCGCATAGTCCGGAATGCCTGGCTGCAAGTAGAAGGTACACATACCGCCGTGGCCCAGGTTGTGATCACCGACCGCGTACTTCTCCTGCGGGAACGGCGCGGGCTTCTGCTTGCCCCGGCCACGGTCTTCGTGCAGGCCGGCGGCCTGTGCGGAGCGGTGCGTCATGGCGGTGTGTGTCAGGTCAGTTACGGAAGTGAAACCCGGCACCTTCCAGTTCGTGGGGAGGCGGTGGCGCTGGAACGGGGTGTAGAACTCAAGGCCGCCGTCCTCGCCATCGCTGGCCTGGAGGCAATGGCGGAGGCTCTCAGCGAAGGGGCCAAGGTAGTCTTCGAAAGACGGGGCCTTCTTGTCCCACGTGGCCCAAATCAGGCCATGGAAGTTGGTGAGTTGGCCGACCTCGACGAGGCCCCACTCACTACGCGGAAGCGTGTCGGTGTAGGCGTTGGCGTAGTTCCCGAAGCCAGCGCCCACCAACTTGCCGGTGGTGTCGTACGTCCAGGCGTGGAAAGGGCACGTGAACACAAGAGTGTTGCCCTGGTCGTAGCGGCAGACCTTCATGCCGCGGTGGCGACAGGAGTTCAGAAAGGCGCGGATGCGGTTGTCCTTCCGGTCCCGCACCATGATCACCTCTTCTGTGCCCATCCGCGTGACGACAAAATCTCCGGGGTTGGGGATCTGGCTCTCGTGGCCGAGCAGCAACCAGCAGCGCTGGAAGATCTGCTCCATCTCCATCGCGAAGATTTCAGGGTTCACGTAGAGTTCGCGGCTGATCGTGCCCCGTTCGGCGTCGATATACGACCTGATAGACCGGTCCCCTCGTGCCTTCACGATGTTTACCATGGCGACCTCCTTTGCCTCACCGAATCGTAGACACCCTTCAATCCGTTGTCCATTCCCTGAACCGACACGTCAAACCACTTCTGGAAATGGGGCATTGTCCGCCATGGGGCCTCGGGTCGTCGCTAACGGCGGGTGAGGAGTACTGCCGGTATCTTCCGGGTGGTCTTCCGCTCGTACTCGGCAAACTGCGGGTACCGCTCAGCCTGCATGGCGTAAAGGCGGTCTCGCTCTCGCGACTCCGCGACCTCCGCCCTAACTTCAATCGTATCGGTCCCCACCTCGATGATTGCATCAGAGTGTGTCTTGAGATTGTGGAACCAATCGGGATTGGTCGGGGCTCCTCCCTTGGAGGCAAATATCACCCAGCGGTCGCCGTCCTTCAGGTACATGAGGGGATTGACTCGTTCTTGGCCCGTCTTCGCCCCCTTCGTGTGGAGTAGCAGCACCGGGGCGCCAGTAAAGTTGCCGCCAACCTTACCACTGTTCTCCCGGAACTCCTTGATCACCGCTTCATTCCAGTCAGTGGGACGCGTTGTCATGTCCACCATGCTCCTTCCGAGTCGTTTTGGGCTTGTCGCCCACCTCTACATGCTACTACTGGCCGACTGCTGCCGGCTGGTAGCGCCGGCCGCTTGTACGGGAGGGGGCCTGCTATCCATAGGGATGCCAAGAGGCCCCCGGTTTGCCGGGGGCCTCGACTTCCTTGCTGATGGCGATGGACAAGGACTATCCACGTTGCGGTTACTGCCCCGCTCTACGCCGTCGCCTGGGCCGTGGCTTGGAGCGTTCCCTGGGACGTTCCCTGGTCAGGCTGCGTATTGGCCTGTCCTGTCTCATCGAGCTTGGCCAATAGCGTCTGGAGGTGGTCCTGCATCCGTTGCACCGTGGGCTCTATGGATATCTTCGCCTGGTCCGGCACGTGGCCCATCACCTTCTCCAGGTGGGCGACCTGCCGGGTCACGTTCCTCTGTATTCTCTCCATGGCGTTCTGGAGGCCGTGGACGCCGCCTCGGCCATTAGCCGGGTCGCCTTGCCCTTGGGTAGCGTGCTGCGCGGAGGCGCCCTGCCCGTTCCCATGGCTGCCGGGGGCTGCTGCGAACGCGGCGCTCATCAGGCCGAAGGTACAGAGAATGACGATTGCTAACGGGACCAACAAGTACCTCTTCCGGCATGTGATCGCGCTCATATTCGACTACTCCTAAGATTCCTGAGTCCCCATCCTTTTGGAGGAGCTACTCCTTGGAACGATCGAGCGTGAGCCGTGTCAGGGAAAACCTTCACGCCTTCACACTTTGACACCTTCTCGCGCATGGCTTTCCATCGCCACGAAAAAGCTACGCTGCTGGCATCTCCACAGAGCACCTCTTCGTCATGCTTCGGAAACGGAGCTGGGTCTTTCAAGTCCAACGGAGGCCTGCATGGAGCGGCAAGGGCGGCGCGTCACAGCCGCTCTCGCATCGATGATTCGGGGGAGCAATCTCTCGGGCGGGTCTGGTTTCATCCCCTACGCCAATGGGCTTGTCCCGTGTCGCAATGTTCCGAAACGTCCCATTGACAACCCTCGGCGATGAGCATAGGTTCCGGCCACCGGACACACTAGGCTGGGCTAGCCGACAAAAAAGTCGCAATGGCACGCGCGGGAGGTGTTCCATGACTCAAGGCACAACGCAGGTCACACTGAGCGGTTCGTTCACCGTCCCCACCGGCTATGACGCAGGTCTCCCCTACAGCCAATGGATCGAGTCCTTGGACCTGCCCATCCACCGCGGGTACTATGTCGAAGACGCCCGCAAGCTGGAGGTCGCCCCCTGGCCGGACTTCAAGTGCAACGCCGCTTTCATTCAGCTAGAAGGCATGGAAGGCATCTCCGATGCCCGCATCACCGAAATCCCGCCAGGAGCCGTTCTCCCCCCTTATCAGTTTGCAATTGACGAGGCCGTCTACGTGCTGGACGGCCACGGCATGACCACTGTATGGGTCGAGGGCACGGCCCAGCGGACCTTCGAGTGGGGGCCTCGCAGCCTGTTTCTCATTCCTCGTGGCGCGCATCGACAGTTCAGTAATGCCCGCGGTGACCAGCCCGCACGGCTGGTCCACAACACCTACTTGCCTATCGCCATGTCCTTGGTCCCGGACCCTAAGTATTTCTTCAATAATCCCTATGCCGACCCTCGGTTGGTGGAGGCATCTACCGGGGAGCTGTACTCCGTGGCTAAGCGGGCGCCCGGCGGCCGAGGCGCCACCTGGCAGGGCAACTTCTTCACGGACATGGCCGCCTGGAACCAGCTCGTCCCGCACCGCCAGCGCGGCGGCGGAGGCCACGTGGTGGACATCGTCTTCCCTAACTCCACCATGAACGGCCACATGTCCGTCTTCCCGCCGGGCACCTACAAGAAGGGCCACCGCCATGGCCCTGGGGTCGTCATTGTCATCCCCACCGGTGAGGGCTACTCCATTATGTGGCCCGAGGGCCAAGAGAAGGTTATCATCCCCTGGCACGAGGCCAGCATGTTCGTGCCGCCCAACCGCTGGTTCCACCAGCACTTCAACGTCAGCGTCGAGCCCGCCCGCTATCTCGCCTTCCACGCCCTGCCCCAGACGCGCGGCGCTGGCGAGCACATCGCCGACCCTCGCCGAGACCAGATTGAATACACGGACGAAGAGCCGTGGATCCGAAAAATGTTCGAGGACGAGCTGGCGAAGCGCGGCCTGGAAAGCCTTATGCCTGAGGGAGCCTACAAGGACCCGAACTTCAAATGGACCTACGGCTCGGTTGAAGAAGAAGGCGCCAAAATCTTCAACTAGCTGGGCACGGCTTCTGCTGACTCAACAAAGGGATTTGGCCAAAACGATAGCGGATGGGATGGGCGTTGCGAGGGCGCCGCAGCCGGTCGGGAGTCCTTCTGCCTAATCC